>CAZAYK010000008.1:0-17578 GCA_964489415.1 uncultured Dehalococcoidaceae bacterium
TGATGGCAAAGAGAAACCCCTCCCGGTTTAGCTGGCGGCGGGCCAGGCCGATGAGCAGGGCCCCGGCAGCCCCTGCCGCCCCGGCTTGCATCGGGCTGAACCAGCCGAGGAACAAGCCGCCCATTACCATGAGAAAGAGGACCAGCATCTCGCTGATACCGGTAATCCCCTCAATCTTCTCCCGGTAGCTTGTCGGCGGGCCGGCGGGGGCGAGGTGGGGATAGCGCCAGCAGATGAGGACTACTGTCATCATAAACAGGGAGGCGAGGAGGGCACCGGGGAATACCCCGGCAATAAACAGCCTGCCAATGGATTGCTCGGTTAATATTCCATAGACAATGAAGATGGTGCTGGGGGGGATTAGTATTCCCAGGCTACCCGCCGCGGCAATACTGCCCGTGGCCAGGGCATCATTGTAGTGGTACCGCCTCATTTCGGGGAGGGCAACCCGCCCCATAGCCGCCGCCGTGGCGCTGGTGGAACCGCAGATGGCAGCAAAACCGGCACAGCCGGCGATGGTAGCCATGATTAGTCCGCCCCGCGTTTGGCCAAAAAGGGTGTGGCTGGCTTCGTAAAGCCGGCGGCTCATCCCCGAAGCATAGGCCAGGGAACCCATGAGGACAAACATGGGGATAACGGTGAGGGAATATGACGAGAAGGTGGTGAAAACATCCCGAGCCAGCAAGCTGAAACCGGCTTCGGGGGAAACTAGATAGCAGAAACCAACTAGCCCGACTAGGCCCATGGCAAAGCCCACCGGCATGCCCAGGAGGAAAATCAGAATGAGAACAGCAATGCCGATGATACCGATGGCTACCGGGCTCACTTTGTCACCACTTTCATCATTGCTTTAAGGAAATCTATTAGTAGTGCCAGGCAGACCGGGATACAGCAGAAGGCTAGGGCATAGACGAAGGGGTAAAAGGGTATCCGCTGGGTCATGGAGACTTCTCCGGTAATGTGGAGGAGGCGCCCATATTCATAGCTCTGCCAGGCGAGCAGGGCAAACAGGCCCAGCCCCAGAAGTGAGGTGATGGCAGTGGTAGCTGCCTGCCCGCGCGGGGGCAGATGCCTGACGAAGAACTCTACCTGAATGTGCCCCCGGATGAGCAGGGTATGGGTCATGGCAAAGGCAACCACAACCATGCTGATGAAGCCGACCATCTCAATAGCCCCGGGGATGGGCCACCGGAAAAACCTGATGCCAATAATGTCGGCAATGATGATCCCCAGCATGGCTACCAGGCCAATACCCCCCACCCAGTTGAGCCACTGGCTAATGGAGACAGTAAATTTTTCCCAGCGGTCAATCATTGGCACAATGTGACGCCGTCACTGGCCGGGGTACCCGGCTGGGGCATTGCTCGCCGGGCACCCCGGGGAAAACCTTATTACACACCCTTGATTTATTTAGCCGGGATCAATGGTTCCAGATTGGCTTTGACCCAACTGACACTCTCTTCAGGGGTGGGTGCCCGCTGGGACCAGTAGTCAACCCGCTCCTCGAGGTATTTCTGGTAATCGGTGGCGGGCAAGCCCATTGCCGAGAGCTCTTCCAGATAATTGGTGATTACCACTTTGGTAGCCTCTATCCAGCGAGCCATTTCCTCCGGCGGGAGTTCAATCACTTCCCTGCCCTCAAAGCTGAGGAAGTATTCAATGGCCACCTTGTCATAGTAATCCCAGACCATGCCGTGTTTTTCTATCCACTCGCTGCTGACCTCGGTGAAGACCCTCTTTATGCTATCCGGTAGCGAGTTCCACTTATCTTTGTTCATGGCAACATACATATCGGTGGTGTTGCCCACTCCATAGCAGTTGGTCACATATTTCACCACCTCTGCCTGCTTCCATCCTTTGAGTACTTCGCGCGGGGCAAAGGTGCCGTCAACTATTCCCTTGGCGAGCAGCTCATAAGCCTCGGGCTGGCCGGCACCGTGACCGGTGGCCCCCAGGGCTTCCATTATTTTAACCCCCGCCCCGGTAGCCCTGATTAATAGTCCCTTGAGGTCTTCCATTTTGCGGACTGGCTTCTCAGCGGTGAAGATGACGCCGGGCCCATGGGCATGGAAGTAAAGGATGTGGGCATCATCAAATTCGGCAGGGGTGAACTTCTGGTAGAAGTCATTAGCCACCTTGGTAGCCACCCAGCCGTTAGGGTAGGCATGGGGCAGGTCAACCAGTTCGCTGGCGGGGAAGCGCCCCGCGGTATAAATCAGGCAGGACATGCCGATGTCAGCAATACCCTGAACCACACCATCGTATATCTGGTCTTTAGCCAGTAAGGCGCTGCCCGGGTAGTAAGTAATCCTTACCTGGCCATTGGTGCGGCTCTCGATCTCCTTGGCCCACTCCTCGGCTAATATCGAGTGGAGATGCGTTGGCGGGAAGAAATTGCTGTAGGATAGCTCAATAGCCTCCGGTGCCTGAGCAGTGCAGGCACCGAAGAGAGGTAACGATAGCAGGGTAGCTGCCAGCAAGATAAACACCAGTTTTTTCATCAATCCTACCTCCTGAACTGATAGTGGCTGACTTTTCACCTTAATTTTATGGCATCACCCCCTTAGGGCAATTTGGGACTTACCGGGTAATGAAAAACCCTCCTTTCTTGGGAGGGTTTTTTGATTTATTTTATTTATGCGCTGTTTCTTTAGGCAACCAACTCCCAAGAGCACTCTCAGCGCTCAGGGTAATAATACAAGTAATAGTAAGAGCGTGTGTAGTAGGTTAGCCGCATAAACAGCACTTTCCTGTTTAATCCTGACCTACTATATCACAAGAAATTGGGGATTTCAAGGGTGTTTGCCCGTTTTTATTAGGCTTTCTCGGGGTGGGCTGTGGAGGATAGCTAGGTGCCGGTTGCCTTGTTATCTGGTGACTATTTCCACCAGGGCTTGGGCAACAACCGGGTCAAACTGGGTGCCACTATGCTGCTTCACTTCCTCGATGGCTGCCTCGGGGGACATGGCGGCACGATAGGGGCGGTCAGAGGTCATGGCATTAAAGGCATCGGCTACAGCCACAATCCTGGCTTCAAGGGGTATTTCCTCACCAGCTATGGTCTGGTCGAGCCCCTTGCCATCGTAGTGGTCGTGGTGGTGGGAGATGATGGCCACCACTCGATCGTTAACCAGCGGTCGTACCAGGTTGGGGCCGACCACGGCATGAGTCATAATGTGGCGGTATTCACTGGGGTTTAGCTTGCCGGGCTTATTTAATATGGCGGGGTCAACGGCAATCTTGCCGACATCATGGAGCAGGGCTCCCCAGCGCAGGTCATCCATTTGTTGGGCAGTTAGCCCGAGCTGCTGGCCAATACTCAACGCGAGGCTAGTAACCTCCTGGGAGTGTCCTGCGGTATATCGGTCACTGGCTTCAAGGGTACAAACGAGGGTCTCGATGGCATTGAGAAAGAGCTTGCGCATTTCAGCTAATTGTTTTTTGAACTTACGCCCTATATTTTTCTGGTATTCCATTATCTGCAGCTCAAGCTGCCGTTTCTCCAGCGACCGGCCAACACTGAGTAACACCTCTTCCAGCCGAAATGGCTTGCAGATATAGTCGTGGGCCCCGTCTCGGATGCATCGGGCAATGATATTGGTATCGGTAACCCCGCTGGCCATAATCACTGCGGTTTCGGGAAAGATAGCTCGTATCTCCGGTAGTAGCTGGTCTCCCGGTTTCCCCGGCATATTGATGTCAAGGACGACGAGTTCCGATGGGTTGGCTTTCAATTTGGCAATAGCTTGGCCGGCATCACTAGCTTCATCACAGCTATAGCCTTCCTTAGCCAGCTTCCGGCAGAGAACCCAGCGGATTATTTCTTCATCATCAACGATGAGGATGTTTCCTTTAGCTACAACCATGGGTTGCCTCCCTTGTCTCGGGATACTCAACTCGGCAGTGTAGATGAAATGCGGTTAACAACCCCTAAATTTCGGGTACTGTGGCATAAATATTTCATAAAACTCGGGGGACTTTGGGGGTATTTGTTTACTGAAATACAGGCTGCCTTTAAATTGCCTTCCCCATTTTGTGGTATAATAACATTAGCCTGAATTGGCGTTGGCACTTTGAGGTAAGTAATGAAGCCAAATTGGAAGCGAACTGCCCTAATCTATCTGGCCATTCTGGTGGCGGTGGTAGCCCTTTTCTCTTACGTCATCCCCTCGGCTAAGAAGCCTGAGGAAATCCCGCTGAGCCAGGTAATCACCATGTCACAGAATAAGGAGATAGCCGAGATTAAGGTAAAGGATGACGTCCTGACGATTACTACCGTCACCGGAGAAGAGCTGAGGTCTTTCAAGGAGAGCAATGCCAGCATCTATGAGATTGAGGGGCTTAACCTTGATGGCGTAGTCGTCAATATTGAGGGGTCATCGGGCTTTGACTGGGGAGGGTTATTCCTTAACCTATTGCCGCTGGTCATCTTCGGTGGTCTGCTGTTCTTCCTGTTCCGTCAGGCACGGGGAGCCAACAGCCAGGCAATGAGTTTTGGGCGCAGCCGGGCGCGGCTGTTTCCCGCTAACCGCACTACAGTAACCTTTGATGATGTTGCCGGGGTTGAGGAAGCCAAGCAGGACCTGTATGAGGTCGTTGAATTCCTTAAGGCGCGGGAGAAATTCCAGACCCTGGGGGCGCGCATCCCCAAGGGGGTCTTGCTCGTCGGCCCACCGGGTACCGGCAAGACATTACTAGCCCGGGCGGTAGCCGGGCAGGCTGATGTGCCCTTCTTTTCTATCAGTGGTAGCGAGTTTGTCGAGATGTTTGTTGGTGTTGGTGCCTCCCGGGTGCGTGACCTCTTTGACCAGGCCAAGCGTAATGCACCGTGTATTGTCTTCATTGATGAGATTGATGCTGTCGGGCGCCAGCGGGGTGCCGGGTTGGGTGGCAGCCATGACGAGCGGGAGCAGACGCTTAATCAGATTCTGGTGGAGATGGATGGCTTTGACACCAATACCAGCGTAATTGTTATCGCTGCCACCAATCGCCCTGACATTCTGGATCCGGCGTTGCTGCGCCCCGGCCGTTTTGACCGGAGGGTAGTCCTCGACCGCCCCGATATTAACGGCCGGCTGGCTATTCTTAAGGTACACACCAAGGGTAAGCCGCTGGCCAAGTCAGTTGACCTGGAGGTGCTGGCCAAGGGGACGGTGGGTTTCAGCGGGGCTGACCTAGCCAATCTGGTAAATGAGGCGGCTATCCTGGCGGCAAGGCGTAATAAGAAGGCGATCGGGATGGAGGAGTTTGAAGAGTCCATCGACCGGGTGATTGCCGGTCCGGAGCGGAGAAGCCGCAAGATCAGCCCTCGGGAGAAGGAGGTAATTGCCTATCATGAAGCGGGGCATGCCCTGGTGGCCCGGATGTTGCCTAATGCTGACCCGGTGCACAAGATCTCGATAGTTGCCCGAGGCATGTCCCTGGGTCATACCAAACAACTCCCCCTTGAAGACCGCTACCTGATGTCACGGTCTCAAATCACGGACATGATTGCCACCTTACTCGGGGGTCATACCGCCGAGGAGCTGGTCTTCAGCGAGATAACCACCGGGGCTGCTGATGATATCAAGCGGGCTACGGCACTGGCGCGGCGGATGGTGACCGATTTTGGCATGAGTGATAAGCTGGGGCCACGAACCTTTGGTGACAAGCAGGAGCTAGTCTTTTTGGGCCGGGAAATCTCGGAGCAGAAGGACTACAGTGACCAAACCGCCAAGCTGATAGATGAAGAGGTTTACCGGATTATCCAGCAGGCTCACGATACCGCCCGGAAGATCCTGGAGGAAAACAGGTCAAAGTTGGAGTTGCTCGCCAAGAGGCTTATCGCTGAGGAGACCATTGAGGGTGAGGAGCTGGAAAGAGTGTTCAGCAAGGCTACCCGTCGCCGCACTGCCCGGAAGGCCAGGGAAAAGCCGGCTCCGGTGCCGGTAGGGCCCGTGGCGGAGACGGAGCCGGCTGAGCTCGAGAAATCTCCACCAGTGCCCCAGCTTGTCCCCAAGCAGACCCCGGCCCCATCTGATTAGAAGGCATCAAGCTGAATGTTGTCTCACCCGGCGGGAATCCCGCTATATCTGGGGGCTAAGCTATTATGATTAAAATTACCCGAGGCCCTATTTCCCCAGAGGCTATAGTCAGTGAGGTCAGGACTGACCACAGTGGTTGTGTGGTAACCTATGTTGGTGTCATTCGTGATATTTCCCGGGGTAAGCCGGTCCTTGCCGTGGAGTATGAGGATGTGGATGGCAGGGCGGAAGCGAGATTACGTGACATAGCTGATGAGATCAGGCAGAAATGGCCGGTGCACAATGTGGCTTTCTATCACCGGGTGGGTAAGCTGAGCGTGGGGGATATTAATCTGGTGGTGGCAGTAGCGGCGGCACACCGTGACGAGGGTTTTGCCGCCTGCCAGTATGCGATTGACCAGTTCAAGCAGAGATTGCCCACCCGGAAGCGGGAAACCTATCAGGATGGCAGTGTATGGAGTGGAGGGCCTAATCCTTCCGCTGGATAACATATTCCGCCAGCTCAACCAATGTCTGGCGGGCCGGCTTATCCGGCAGAAGGTGAAGATTCTGGCACGCCTTGGTGCAATACTGGGAGGCTATCTGGTAGCAATCGTCAGCAATTGATGAGTTGCGAACCATTTCAATGGCGGTGGTGATGCTCCTTTTATCCGAGCCATCCCTGGTCTCAAATATCCTTGTTACCGGGTTGTCTTTAGGGTACTGCTCGAGGAGGAGCATAGCGGGCAGGGTAAGGGTTCCCTGGGAGAGGTCGGAGCCCACCGGCTTACCCAGTGTTTGCTCATCACTGATAAAGTCGAGGATGTCGTCCACAATCTGAAAGGCAATGCCCAGGTTGTAGCCGTAACCTCGGAGCACATTAACCGATTCCTCCGGTGCCTTGCTCAGGATAGCCCCTGACTCCGTGGACAGGGCAAAGAGGGAGGCGGTCTTGCTGGCTATCCTGTGGAAGTAGTCTTCCCGGGACTGCTTCAGGTTGAACGCCCCCAGAAATTGGCTGATCTCTCCGCTGGAGATGATGGCCAGCGTACTTGAGAAGAGCTTGATTACTCGTGGGTTCTGCGTGTCGGCGGCAAATTCCCCCGCCTTGGCGAATAGATAGTCACCGAGGAGGATGGCAATATCCTCCCCCCACAGTCTATTGATGGTGGGCTGGCCCCGGCGGACTAAAGCCTTGTCAATGGCATCATCATGAACCAGTGTTGCCGTGTGCATCAGCTCCACGGAGACAGCCATGGGGAGCAGGTATTCAGGGGCATAGTGATAGAACTTGCCGGCCAGCAGGGTAAGTGCCGGCCGTATTCCCTTACCCCCCCTCCTCACTACATAGTGGAGTTGCTGGGACAGCCAGGGGAAATCAACATCACCAATGGAAACAAGCGTGTCCTTTACCTTGCCCAGGTCTTCCTGTATCGACTGGTAAATCTGGTTAAGTTCCAAGCCGCTTGGTTTCCTCCTCTACCAGGCTTTCATCTAGTTTGGCAAACAGGGGCTCGGGTTTTGATAGTTTCTGGCCTGGTGGTAGCTCCTGCCACTGCCAGCCGTAATCTTCTACCCTGCCGGCAAAGCCCAGATATTCATGCACCTTCTGGGAGCTGAACGGCAGGAAGGGGTAGAGCATCGTTCTTAGCTGGGCAATTACGCTGAGAGCCACGTAAAGGGACTGAGCCGCTGCTGGCCTATCTTCCTTTATCACCTTCCACGGTGACTTCTCTTCAAGGTAACGGTTGGCCTCATGGGCGAGGGACATGGCGGCTTTAATCGCTTCTTTGAAGTGGCAATTATTAAGGTGCTTGTCCACGGTGTCTAGGGTATCTTGGGCCCTGGCGAGCAGATTTTGGCTGAGGCTATCGGTTTGTTTTGTTGCCGGTACACAGCCATCAAAATTCCGATAGACAAAGGTCAGCACCCGATTGACCAGATTACCGTAGGTAGCCACCAGTTCATCATTGTTGCGGCGGACAAACTCGCGCCACGAGAAATCGGTATCGCTGGTCTCGGGCATGTTGATGGAAAGGATGTAGCGCAGGGGGTCAGGGGCATAGCGAGAGAGGTAATCCGGTAACCACACCGCCCAGTTCTGGCTGGTGGAGAGCTTCCTGCCTTCAATGGTGAGGAACTCATTAGCCGGCACGTCATAGGGCAGATTGAGATTGTCATCATAGCCCATCAGCATTGCTGGCCAGATGAGGGTGTGGAAGGGGATATTATCCTTGCCGATAAAGTAATAGCTCTTGGCCTGCTTATCCCTTTCCCAGAAGGAGCGCCATCGTTCGGCGTCTCCGCTTCGCTCTGCCCACTCCTTGCTGGCGGAGAGGTAGCCGATGACTGCCTCAAACCAAACGTAGATGCGCTTGTCACCAAAGCCAGGTAGGGGCACGGGGATTCCCCAATCAATATCCCGGGTTATTGCCCGGTCTCTCAGTCCCTCATTAAGATATCGCTGGGTCAGGTTGGCCACATTGGGCCGCCACTGGCTCTGCTGGCTCACCCACTGGGCAAGCCTGTCTTGGAAGGCGCTCAGCTTCAGGAAGAAATGCTGGGAATCCCGGAATACGGGGGCAGTGCCGCAAATACGGCATTTCGCCTCAATCAGTTCCCCCGGGTTTAGCGGTTTGCCGCACTCATCACACTGATCCCCCCGGGCGTGGCGGGAATGGCAGTAGGGGCAGCTGCCCAGGATATAGCGGTCGGGCAGGAAGCGCTGGCACTGGGGGCAGAAGGCTTGGGATACCGTGTCCTGATAGATATAGCCCTTCTTCAGCAGGGTGAGAAAGATTTCTTGGGTTACTTGGGCATGGTTGGCAGTGCCGGTGGTGGTGAAGAGGTCAAAGGAGATACCCAACTGCCGCCATGACTCAACAAATTCCTGCTGGTAGCGGGCGGCTATTTCTGCCGGTGTTTTCCCTTCCTGTTCCGCCTTGATGGTTATCGGTGTGCCATGCTGGTCAGCTCCAGATACCATCAGTACCTCATTACCCTTGGTACGATGGTAGCGGGCGAAGATGTCTGCCGGCAGGTAAGCCCCGGCAATCTGCCCCAGGTGCAGGGAACCATTGGCATAAGGCCAGGCGACACCGATGAAAATTCTTTCCTTCATAACGGCTGCTATAGAGCCCCCAAGTTAACGATTACTCCTTGAAGAAGGTTAATATCTGCTCACCCTTCTCTACCTTGTAGTGGGCATAGCCCTTCTTCAGGCTGCACTCAATACAATAGCGGTGGGTCTCACCATTATCATCCTCGACGCCATTTTTCTCATCAATAGCCAGATAACGCTCCGGATAGGGTATGGTGCGGTGACACCCATCACACTTTACTTCACCGAGAGATATGCAACCTCGACGCATGGCTTAAACTCCTCTCCCCAATTTTACCCGGCTCTTCTCCTCTTTTCAGATTTTGTCTAGTTTGAGCCAGGCCTGATAGAGCTCCCTTCGGGATAGACCTGTTTCGGCAGCGAGGCTGGCTACTGCCTGTTTTGCTTTGGCTCCAGACCGGTGTAATTCGTGTAGCCGCTGTTCAATATCCGGGGCAAGCTGCGGTGGGTGCTTCTCTTGGTTGCCCTCAATGACCAGGGTGAATTCCCCCCTGGGTTCGGTGAAGTGTGCTAGGGCGTGGCTGATAGTACCCCGGAAAATCTCCTCATGAAGCTTGGTCAGTTCGCGGCAGATAGCTATCCTCCGGTCACCAAGTATCTCTAGCATATCCTGCAGTGCCGCCCTCAGCCGGTGGGGTGACTCCAGGATGACCAGGGTTCCCGGTTCATCAACCACGGTTTCCAAGGTGTGTTGCCTGGCTTTGGCTTTATGGGGCAGGAAGCCAAGGTAGGTGAACCGGTCAGTGGGCAACCCGGAGATGGCCAATGCCGTGATGATGGCGGAAGGCCCGGGGATGGGAACTACCCGGATACCCCGCTGATGAGCCGCCACGATAAGCTCATAACCAGGGTCAGACATTCCCGGGGTGCCGGCTTCAGAGACCAGGGCTAAGTCCCCCTCATCAAGGCAGCCCAGCAGGTAGCCCAGTTTGCTCTTCTTGTTGTGCTCATGGTAGCTGGTCATCGGTGTCTTGATATTGTACCGGGTCAGCAGGCGTTTTGTTTTGCGGGTATCTTCAGCAGCAATGAGTTTTACCTCACCCAGGGTGCGCAGTGCCCGTAGTGAGATGTCTTCCAGGTTGCCGATGGGGGTAGCCACAACATATAGCGTAGGCATCCTCGGTTGCTCTTCTTAATCCAGCCAAAGGTCCGCGCGGAGTCTCCCCGAACAAACTTTACTTAATTATAACCTACGGCTCATTGCCTGTCTAGCGTGGCGGCTATGTGGTCGGGGGAAGGCTTCCTTGACTTGGCAACCTTATTTTGCTATAGTGGGTATTTAAAAAGGGGGATGAGATGACCGCACCCCAGTCCAAGCCGCTTCGCCATGCCTATGGCTTTGATGAAGTCGCCATTGTGCCCGGTGATGTAACCATTAACCCTGACCAGACCAATATTGATTTCACCATCGATAATCATACCTTTTCCATCCCTATAATTGCCGCGGCCATGGACGGGGTTACCGATGTTAGCTTTGCTATCCAGATGAGTAAGCTGGGCGGGCTGGCGGTGCTTAATTTGGAAGGGGTGCAGACCCGTTATGACCATCCTGAGGAGGTATTGCGCGAGATTACCCAAGCCCCTGCCGATAAAGTAACCCCCTTGCTGCAGAAGATCTACTCCCAGCCGGTCAAGGAGAACCTCATCGGGGAACGGGTGCAGGCGATTAAGAAGGCAGGGGCGGTCTGTGCTGTCTCGGCAACCCCGGCCAATACCAAGCGCTTTGCTTCCCTGGCGGCTGAGGCCGGGACGGATATCTTCGTCGTCCAGTCCACGGTGACCACTGCCCGGCATATCTCGAAAAGCTTTCGGGGTCTGATTTTCTCGGAACTGTGCCAGCAAATCAAGATTCCCGTGGTTGTGGGCAACTGTGTCAGCTATAGTGCCTGCCTGGAGCTGATGAGGACAGGGATCTCAGCGGTGCTGGTGGGGGTGGGGCCGGGAGCTGCCTGTACCACCCGGGAGGTCCTCGGGGTTGGTGTCCCCCAGATAACGGCGACTATCGACTGTGCTGCGGCTCGGGATACGTATTACCAGGAGTCGGGCCGGTATGTACCGATAATTACCGATGGCGGTTTCCGCAAGGGAGGGGACATATGTAAGGCTTTTGTGGCTGGTGCTGATGCGGTGATGCTGGGCTCAATTTTGGCTCAGGCTGGGGAAGCCCCGGGTCAGGGATACCATTGGGGTATGTCCCATCCCCACCCGGCATTGCCCCGGGGGACCCGGATCAAGGTCGGCATAACCGGTACGCTGGAGCAAATCCTGTTCGGTCCTAGCTCGGTTACTGATGGCAGTCAGAACCTGGTGGGGGCACTCCGTACCGCGATGGGTGTCTGCGGTGCGGCCAATATTCAGGAGATGCACCAGGTGGAGATGGTGATCGCCCCGGCGATTACTACCGAGGGGAAATCGTGGCAGATGATGCAGTCTAGCCACTAGTGGTTATCCCTGCAGACTACACTTCTTCCTCTTCCTCGCCCTCTTCCACGGCGCCTACCTCCCCGCTGATACGGGGAAGCACTGCCTCCACCCTGCCCCGCTTTCTTGGTAGCTGCTTCAAATCATCAATCGCCCGCCGCAGCTCGGGTAATTGACTTCTCAACTGCTCGGTTGCCCCGGTCACTACTATGCCATTGACCCCCACTTCCCAGAGAGGCTGAATATCGTTAGCGGTTATACCTGCCGGGACTGGGGCGAGCAGGGGCTTATTCACGATATTGGCCAAGCGCTGAAAGAGCATGAGATGGTGCCAGGTAAGGGCAGTTCCTTGACCACTTTGTGCAGCTAGCACCGCATCCACCGGGAGGTCATTCACCGCGCGGAGCAGCCCATCGCTGAGTGATGGCTCCACCACTAACACCTTACCTACCTGGTCATTCTGGCTGGTTATTCCGAGGGTGCTGCTTGCCGGGAAGACCAGAAAGTCACTGCCAGCGGCGATCAGCTGGCTGGCCTCTTCCTTACCACCATCTTCCAGCCAGCCTCCCCAGGGAATATCGGGGAGAGACTGGCTTAGCTGGGACAGGGTGTTAGTTCCTGGAGCAGTTTTCCCGGGATGCAGCAAAATAGCGTCAGCACCAGTGACCGAATTGGTGAGACGGGTAACGCTTCTCAGTTGGAGGGGGCTGATAATGAGCAGCATAGGTGGCCTGGACGGGGCCGATTTGACGGCCTGGAATCCCAGGGGCTGAGGTGCTGACCTGGTGACCAGCTTAAGTTTATCAATGAGGCGGCTCATCTATTCACCACCAGTGTTGGATTGTGACTAATTATATCGGAAAATTGCCAGAACTTCAATTTAGTGACCGGGCAGTGCCCTTATATAATTTTTTAACAAAAATTATATGCCAGTTTTATGGGTAATTAACTGTTTTTTTTGAAGAATATAAAGGCAGGTGAGGACAGAAGTCTCTGCAGAACCATTTTAAGAAGCTTGGCTTTTTCTGGCAGACAGGTTTCTGTCTGAAGATTGGACAGAGAAGGGTGACCATGACACGGCAGCACTGCATTACCCGGGCCATCAGTGTGGTGGACCGGCTGTATAACCTCTCGGATGAGGATCGCCAGGTGCTTAAGAAGCGCACGGTGGAGGCGGCACTGGGGGATAACTCAGCTTTAGGGCACATAATTATCTCCTCCTATGACCTTGAGAATCGGGAGATGATTGGCGAGATTCTCTGCCTGATTTTGCCGGCTGATTGAGACCAAACCGGAAAGGGAAGACAATGAAAATTAAGGTGATAATCCGGCTGAAGGATGACCTGGTTATGGTATTCGGTGCTGAGGGTGAGCAGATTCCCCAGTATCAGGGTAAATATGATGATGTCAGGGAGGTAATCCTCCAAGATGCCCCACCCGAGGCAGTTTTTACACATTGGTTTGGGTATTCCCTGGAACCAGTAGTGGTGCCCCGAGAAAGCTGGTAGGTGAGTGAATGGCAGGTTATGACCAGCAAAAGGCTATGCTGACCACCGGTGAGGTTGCCCGCCTCCTCAAGGTTCATGTCAGCACGGTGAGGCGGTGGTGTGATCAGGGGATATTAAAATCCTACCGCATTGGTCCCCGCGGGGAGAGGAGATGCCGGCGGGAAGATGTGGCTATTCTCCTCTTAGAACGGGCTATCCAGAGATACTTGGCAGACTGAGTATCATTGCCGTCCCCCTTCTTGGCTGATATTCCCCCTTATTTAAAGGCTGCTCTTGTCCCTCTTCTGGTTTCAGGCTACAGTTGTGCCTGCGGTCACTAGCAATTTCCCCATAGATGCGCTGATTGCTTGCGGACATCCTCCGGAGGGGGTTGACTAATCACCCCTCGAAACCTATAATTAGAGTGCCTATTGGCAGAATTTATGCTATTTTGTCAACAATTGTCACAAATGGCCATGTTTCTTATAGCTCCGGGCGATTGCAGGGGTAATTTGGCGCTCGGTGTTATCATGAGGGAGGCGGTAAGATGGATCGGGAGCAGAGCTGCTAGGTGTTGGTAAATATCTTCACCAGTGCCTGCGGGCCATGCCTGATGGTGGGGATTGATGAGGTATAGACCTTCCGGGAAATCAAGAGACTAGATCCCCGGTCAGTGGTTGATAATGATGGCCGGTTATTCTCGGAGGATGTGGTGAAGAGAGTGGTGAGCACCGGGGCGTATACCTTCATTTACAAGCCTTTTGGCATGGAGAAGGTCATCACCGTGGTGGAGAGTCTGGGCAAGTGATGGAAGGGGTAGCTGATGCCACCATTATTGTGGTGGAGGATGAGCGGGGGGTCAGAGACAGCCTTTGCGGCATACTGGAGGGTGCCGGGTACCGGGTTATTGCGGTGGAGAAGGGGGCGAATGCCGTAGAGGAGATACGTCACGGTCAGTTTGACATTATTATTGCTGATATCAGGCTGCCTGATGCTGGTGGTGTGGAGATACTGGAGCTGGCCAAGGAGGTAAACCCTGATGCTGCAGTAATCGTGATTACGGGTTATGCCAGCGTGGAGACGGCCGCGGCAGCGGTTAATCAGGGTGCCTACGCCTATTTTGTCAAGCCGGTTAACCCGGATGAGATCAAGATCACTGTTGCCAATGCCCTGCGCCAGCAGAGGCTTTTGCAGGAAAACAAGCGGCTGGTAGAGAGGTTGCGGCGCTCTAACAAGCTGCTGCGGCAGGCCAATGAAGAGTTGCGGAAGGCAACCCAGGCAAAGTCTGATTTCTTGGCTCAGATGTCCCACGAACTACGCACCCCGCTCAATGTTATCATTGGCTTTTCGGAGTTGATGTTGGATGAGGTGCCGGGGCAGATTAATGAGGAGCAGAGGCATTGCCTGGATGACATCCTGGCCAGTGCCAGGCATTTGCTGGGCCTGATTAATGACATCCTTGACCTGTCCAAGATAGAGTCGGGCAAGATGGAGCTCCACTTGAAGGGTATTTCTCTAGCCCATCTTCTGGAATCATTGCGGCGGGTGATGATGCCGATAATTACCCCCAAAAAGCAGAGCCTTGACATCTATGTCGCCGAGGGTCTTCCCCCGGTTTATGCCGATAGGGCCAAGCTAAGGCAGGTGCTGCTCAATTTGCTGAGCAATGCCGCCAAGTTTACTCCTGATGGGGGCAAGATTAGGGTTGAAGCGGTCAGGGATGATGGCTGGTGTCAGATCAGCGTGATCGATAGTGGTATTGGCATTAGGAAGGAGGATCGGCAGAGGATATTTGACGAGTTCTGCCAGGTGGGCAACCCGCTAGCCGAGGGGAAGGGGGGTACCGGGCTGGGGTTAACCATCGCCCGGCGAATTGTGGAAAAGCATGGCGGGCAAATCTGGGTGGACAGTGAGTATGGCAAGGGGAGCCGGTTTACCTTTACCCTGCCCCTGGCCGCCGATTCATCAGAGCCGGGGGAAGGGTAAAAGGCTATCTTGCCGGTGGTCATAATGAAAGAAAGGATTCTTGTTGTTGAAGATAACCAGCGGAATATGGGGCTAATCGGCATGGCCCTCCGCGCTGGCGGCTATAGCCTGCCCCAGATGGTTGCTGGGCTGCTGCACAGGCGGAGAGGGGGTGGTGTTGGCAGTAACCGGAGATGACATGGCGAAGAAGATTATGGTGGTTGATGATGACCCGTTACTACTGAGGATGGCGGACCGGGTTCTTGCCGCTAAAGGGTACCAGGTGCTTAAGGCCAGTAATGGGCGGGAAGCCCTGCGTCTCCTGTTTCAGGAAAAGCCAGACCTGGTGCTTTTGGATGTGGTCATGCCGGGGCTGGATGGCTGGCAGACCTGCCAGCGTATCCGTGATGTCTCTGATGTTCCCATTATCATGCTTACCGGTCAGCGAAGTGCTGAAGAGGACATCGTCCGTGGCCTTGACCTCGGGGCTGATGAATACCTCATTAAACCGGTGGGGAACAGTGAGCTGCTGGCTAGGGTGCGGGCATTATTGCGGCGGGCTGAGTCACCTTCGGGTGGTGAGGCACGGGGTAAGGCCCTGTTCAGTGATGACTATCTCACCATAAATGTGGCAGAGCGAAGGGTGCTGGTCAATGGGGAGCGGATCAAGTTGACCCCTCGCGAGTTCCGCATGTTAGCCCTCCTTGTGGAAAACGCCGGGCAGGTTATTACTCATCAGCAGATGCTGGAGAAGGTTTGGGGTTGGGAATACATTGATGACGTAGATTATGTGCGTATTTACATCTCCCATTTACGCCAGAAAATAGAGCCGGAGCCCACCATGCCCCGTTATATTCTTACCGAGCCGGGGGTGGGCTATTATTTCAATAAGGCCAATTAAGCGCCTGCTTGGCTTCTTATCCGGTGGGCAGATAGTCATTTATCCCAGTTTTGCTCCATCTCGCTATAGTTGCTATAATCGGGGGAAATCTAGGCCAGCTATCATAGTTTATGCCGGAGAAATGGCAGTTAGTGCAGAGTTTCTCAGTTCGTTACCCTATTTTTCGGGATTAGCCCCGGCCGAGCTTGATTCGGTCAGGAAGTTCATCTTCGAGAAGGTGGCGGCACGGGGGGAGTTGCTCCTCTTTGAGGGTGAGCCGGCTGAGGCATTGTACTTCGTTGTTTCCGGCGTGGTCAAGGTGTTTAAGCTCTCCCCCGATGGTAAGGAGCAGATCCTTCAGCTCATCCGCCCCGGTGAGTCATTTAATGATGTTCCCGTTTTTGGTGGTGGAACCAACCTGGCTAGTGTCCAGGCATTGGGGCCGGTGGTTTTGTGTGGGCTCAGCAAGAGCGATCTGGAAGTTATCCTGCGGGACTACCCGCAGGTAGCCCGGAACGTAATCGAGGTTTTATCCCGGAGGGTGCAGCAGTTGCTCTCGCTGGTGGAGGATCTATCCTTCCGCCATGTCACCGGGAGGGTGGCCAAGATACTTCTGGAGCATGCCGGTGACGGGGCGGGTGGGGGGATGCGGCTCACCCAGCAGGAAATGGCGGCGATGGCAGGCACGGCGCGGGAAATGGTGGGGAGGGCGCTCAAGGCTTTGGAGGGGGAGGGGATAATCAGGCTGGAGCGCCACCGCATCATCATTACGGACAGGGAAGCGCTGACGAGAAAGATAGCGGCCACTTGGTGAGACAAAGGTCACAGACAGCAAGCTGGCTCGGCCGGTAAAATAGCTATACATGGGGATAGTAGCATGGTGGAAAAGCCGGTAATAGACCCGGAGAAGTGTAACGGCTGTGGATTGTGCGTTGCGGTGTGTGCTGGCGGCGGGCTGATGCTGGTGGATAACGTGGCTACCGTGGACCCCAGCGTGAATTGTGATTGGTGCACGGTGTGCGAGGCTGTCTGCCCCACGGGTGCCATCAGCTGCCCCTATGAGATAGTCATTGAAGAACCTAGGATGCTAACTGATACCCGAGGGTAACCTTACCCAGGGTGCTTTACCCGGTATCTTTTCTTTATCTGTTCCCTTATTTGTGCCCTTAGTTCCCTATCCTCGTGGTGGTCCCAGTTGAGACAAAAGTCGCATACAGGAGCGGGCCACTGGCTTAGAATATTCCTGCGGAGATTGGGGGTGCACCATGGTTAGTAAGGCGGAAGAGGCGCCGGTTAGACATAGTCATCAAGGAAAAGAGTGTCACCATCACTGGATAATCGAGGTAGCCAACGGTCCCATTAGCAAGGGCGTTTGTAGGTTTTGCGGTGCTGAGCGGGAATTCTATAATTCATTGCCCGATTTTTCCTTCTACAGGCGAGAAAAGCAGGATGGGGGACTTGCTGGCCGGTTAGATGACAAGCTGGACGAAGAATCATCAGATTGGGAAGAATTAACCGGGGATGAGTGTCATCCTTAGCTAGGGTCATTAGCCATTCCTGAGGCGGTTTCCCCCCTATGGTGGTATTAGCCCCGCACCGGCAGTTTTAAGTTCAGCCGTTCTTGTTTTATAATAAGTGTTATGGACAGCCCAGCTAAGCGAATCGCAGTTCTGGGATCGACAGGATCAATCGGGCGGCAGAC
>CAZAYK010000009.1:0-17063 GCA_964489415.1 uncultured Dehalococcoidaceae bacterium
TTTTGGTGCCGAGGCCCAGAATCGAACTGGGGACACGCGGATTTTCAGTCCGCTGCTCTACCGACTGAGCTACCTCGGCGACAGAAATATTGTAATAGTTAACGCCGGAGGTGTCAAGGAAGTGGCCGCTGTTCTATCCCCCGTCTTGACAAGGCGGTCAGACCGAGATAAGATAACATCACCTGGCTATATCGGGAAGCGTTATTATTGGTAGCGTTGAAAAATAGTATTAAAATTCCGCAATGATCAAGCGCTTTTCTTTATACGGCTTTCTGAAGAACCAGCGGTATTTTGAGCCGTTTATCATTCTCTTCTTTCTGGATAGGGGGCTTTCCTTCACCCAGATAGGTTTCCTTATCGCCTTCCGGGAGCTGTTCATCAACATTATGGAAGTTCCCAGTGGTGCCATTGCTGATTTGTGCGGTCGCCGGCGCAGCATGATTCTCTCCTTTGCCGCCTATATTATCGCCTTCGCCGTGTTCGGTTTCAGCAGGATGTACTGGCATTTCTTCATTGCCATGGCCTTCTTTGCCATTGGTGAGGCATTCCGCACCGGTACCCACAAGGCAATGATATTTACCTGGCTTCGCCTTGAGGGGCGTTCGGCGGAGAAGACCAAGGTCTATGGCTACACCCGCTCCTGGTCTAAGATTGGTTCGGCAGTTTCGGTAGTTCTGGCTACTGCCTTTGTCTTGGTGATGAATGACTATGCTTATGTTTTCTTCTTTTCCATTATACCCTATATCATCGGCGTGCTGAATTTCCTGACCTATCCCAAGGAACTGGAGGGGCAACCCGAAAAGGGTCTCAGCCTGCGCCGGGTTCTGGCTGTTCTCTGGGAGTCAATCCGTGCCTCGATGGTGGTCAGGCGGCTGCGCCGTTTAATTGTTGAGTCAATGGCTTTTGAGGGGGTTTTCAAGGCCACCGCTGATTACCTCCAGCCCGTTCTCAAGAACGCGGCGCTCCTACTTCCTATCTTGATTGCCTGGGAGGATACCCGGCGCAGTGCCGTTCTGGTGGGGGTAGTTTACTTTATACTGTATCTGGTCTCTGCCTATGCCAGCCGGAGTTCCCATCGGGTTACCCGGTACGCCGGTGGTGAGGAGGGGGGCAGCCGCCTTCTCTGGAAGGTAGTCTTCTTACTCTATCTTGCCCTCATCCCGCTCTTATTCCTGGGGTATTACTACGTGGCCATCATCGGCTTCATCGGTCTTTATGTCGTGCAGAATTTCTGGCGCCCCATCTTGATCAGCCGCTTTGAGGACTATGCCACCGAGGCCGCCGGCGCCACCGTGCTTTCCATTGAAAGCCAGGCAAAATCGGTCTCCACGATGGTGGTTGCGCCGGTTCTGGGGGTGCTGGTGGACTTGGTCAGGGCGCAGAATTTGGGCGGGGAATTCTGGCCGGTGGCTACCGTGGCTGCCATCATTGCCCTGCTTATTCTGGCCACGCCACTGAAAGAAGGAGGGGGGAGGGGGAAAAAGGCAGCCGGGGTTACGGGCAGTTCACTCCAGGACGATATTGTCGATTAGCCTCGTCTTGCCGATTCTCACCGCCAGTGATACCAGGGCAGGGGGGGTGACCGTATCTAGTTCCTCCAGGGTCTCGTGGTTAGCAATGCTAACGTAGTCAATGCTGGCCTGCGGCTGTTTGTGGATGATGGTGGTCATGTGCTGGCGCAGGTAGGCAGCATTTCTTTCCCCCTGAAAATACAGCCGCTTGACGGTACTGAGTGCCTGATAGAGAACCGCGGCTGCCCGGCGCTCCTCGGGGTTAAGGTAGGTATTGCGGCTGCTCATCGCCAGGCCGTCGGGTTCCCGCACCGTGGGCAGGGTGATTATCTCCAGGTTCATGTTGAGGTCAGCCACCATCCTTCTGATGACGATTGCCTGCTGGGCATCCTTCTGCCCGAAGTAGGCCCGGGCCGGCTGCACAATATTGAATAGCTTGGCCACCACCGTGGTCACGCCGCGGAAATGACCGGGGCGGCAGGCCCCTTCCAGCCGCTGCGTTATCTTGCTGACCTCCACCCAGGTATTAAACCCAGCCGGGTACATCTCGGCGGCCGAGGGCATAAAGACGATGTCCGTCCTCTCCTTTTCCAGCAGAGCCAGGTCACGCTGGGTATCCCGGGGGTACCTCTCGAAATCCTCATGGGGGCCAAATTGGGTGGGGTTAACGAAGATGCTGACCACTACCGAGGGGTTATCGGCCCGGGCTTGCCTGACCAGGGAGAGGTGACCCTCATGAAGATAACCCATGGTGGGCACGAAGCCCACCGGCTCCGCCAGATTTTTCCGGAGCTGCTTCATCTCAGCTATGGTTTTGATGACCTTCATCGGTGTTATCTACCTCGTGGACTTCGGCTAGTTCGGCTTAACCGTGAGCTATTTGGTTAGCCCGGCGAGGACGCTTTCATCCATGGTGAAGCTGTGGGCTTCAGTGGGGAATTTGCCCGAGGTGACCTCATCAAGATATTCGGCAACTGCCTTTGACATAATGTCGGTAAGCTTGACGTATTGCTTGGCGTGCTTGGGGACAAAGTCGGTAAATGAGCCAAGGATATCATTGATGACCTGAACCTGTCCGTCACAGCCGGCACCCGCCCCGATGCCAATGGTGGGGATGCTGATTTCTTTGGTGATTAAAGCGGCGAGGGGGGCGGGGACGGTCTCCAGGACGATAGCAAAGGCACCGGCTTCTTCCAGAGCCCGGGCATCTTCCCGCAGCCGGGCAGCGGCCTCTGGGGTTTTACCCTGGATGCGATAGCCACCGAGCTGGTGGATTGACTGCGGGGTGAGGCCGATATGCCCCATCACCGGGATGCCGCAGTCCACGATTCGCCGCACCCTTTCGGCAACATTTACCCCGCCTTCCAGCTTCACTGCCTGGGCGCCGGCTTCCTGAATAAAGCGGGCCGCATTCCTTAAAGCCTCTTCGGCACTGATGTGGTAGGTCATGAAGGGCATATCACCCACCACCAGCGCCCGCTTGGTGCCTCTCACCACCGCTTTGGTGTGGTGCAGCATTTCGTCAATGGTTACCGGTATGGTCGATTCATAGCCGAGGACCACCATCCCCAGGCTATCGCCGACCAGGATCATGGGGATGCCGGCCTCGTCAACGATTCTTGCCGTGGCGTAGTCATAGGCGGTGAGCATGGCGATTTTCTCACCCTTTTGTTTCATTTCCTTTATCTGGTTGATGGTAATGCGCATTGTTTTCTCCTTTAGGCAACTAGACTCTCGCTTAGGTGGGTGACTGGGGCGTTCTGGGCATCAACGTGCACTATCTTGGGGGTGAACTGGCGTGCCTCTTCATCGCTAACCAAGCAGTAGGACAGGATGAGGATGATGTCATCCTTCACCCCCAACCGGGCGGCAGCCCCATTGAGGCAGACCTCACCGCTGCCCTCCTTGCCGGGGATGGCATAGGTGGTGAGGCGAGTGCCATTGTTGACGTTCAGCACGTCTACCTGCTCGTAGGGGAGGATATCAGCGGCTTCCATGAGCTTCTTGTCAAGGGTGATGCTGCCTTCATAGTTGACATTAGCCTCGGTGATGCGGGCACGGTGGATCTTGCTTTTGAGCATCGTTCTCATCAGGTTTCCTCCACAAATATTTACTCGGCTCGTTTTAGTATTGCTTCAAGCTCCTCGGCTTGTTTTTCATCGATTTTCCCCTTGGCTAAGGAAATGGGTATAGTCTGAAGCCCGAGTTCCTTGTAGGTAGCCACCAGTGTGGGGGCCACTTTGTTTAGTGTGTCTAGGTGTTTCTTTATGGTTCCGCTGTCACCGCGGGCAATGGGGCCGGTGAGGCACTGGGGTATGCCGATGGTGTTGATATTATTCAGTGTTCCCTGGATCAGCGGCAACAATGCCTTGGTTGCCCGGTCAGGGGGCACTGAGAAGGTTTGCCACAGGTCGGTGGCTAGCTTGACCAGGGTAACCAGGTAGTTGCAGGCGATGACGGCGGCGGCATGATAGGCCACCTTATCACCTGCCCGGAGTTCAATCCAGCTTCCGTTGAGGTCAGTGGCAATATCCTTGAGGGTGCTAAGCAGCGGCTCCTCAGCTTCCACGGCAAAGGTTGACCCCGGGATATTGGCAATCGCCTGCTTTACCCCGGCAAAGGTCTGCAGGGGATGGATGCTGCCCACCAGGGCACCTGACCTTCGGGCTGGTTCCAGGATTTCCGTGGAGGCCGCCCCACTACAGTGAACCACGCTCTGCCCCTGGTGCC
Source organism: uncultured Dehalococcoidaceae bacterium (assembly GCA_964489415.1). Taxonomy (GTDB): domain Bacteria; phylum Chloroflexota; class Dehalococcoidia; order Dehalococcoidales; family RBG-16-60-22; genus CAZAYK01. Next base: position 4,242 of record CAZAYK010000009.1, read on the forward strand.
ACTGTAGCTGCGCGGCGACGTGACCGATGACATCATCGGGGGTGGTGATGAAGACAAGGTCAGCGGCATCAACCACACCCTGATTACCCTCGGCTACCTGGCAGCCGCTGACTTCCCTGGCCAGCCTCTCCGCCGAGTCCCGGCTCCGGCTGGAAACGGTGACCACCGCATAGCCCTTGCTGCTGAGCAGGACGGCCAGGGCCGTGCCCACCGTTCCCGCCCCGATGAAGCCTAACTTGAGCATTTGCCTCCTTCAAAAAAGAGCCCTCTCAGCATAGCCTGAGAGGGCATCTAGCACCATAACTACCTATTGCCGTCTCGGTCATGCCTGATCCAAGCGACTCACCTTGTTAAGGTTAATTGATTGTTAATGGCTCACCGCCGTAATGGTCGGTGGCTAATATCTCTGAAATTAATTCTAAATCTTGGCACAGATTTTGTCAATAGAGGTTACCGGGCCGGTAGCATTGTCTTTACTACCAGGGGAGTGTATAATGGGTTCGTCTATTAATGGAAGGGAGTGGTAAAATAGAGATCATACCGGCGATAGATATCCGAGGGGGGCGCTGTGTTCGCCTGTATCAGGGTGACTATAACCTAGAGACTGTCTTTGCTGATGACCCGTTAGAGGTAGCGCTGAAGTGGCAGTCACTGGGGGCCCCCAGATTACACCTCGTTGACCTTGATGGTGCGGCGATGGGGGGGCTCCGTAATCGGGAGGTAATCAGGGAGATAGCCAAGGCGGTGTTAATCCCCACCCAATTGGGTGGGGGCATCCGCCACGCGGAGACGATAAAGGAGGTGCTTCAGGCAGGTGTGGAGCGGGTGATTTTGGGTACGGCGGCGGTGGAAAACCCTGACCTGGTAAGAGAGACGTGCCGGAAGTTCGGGGAATCTATTATCGTCGCCATTGATGCCCGGGATAGGTATGTTGCCACTCACGGCTGGCTTCAGGACACCACCCTGGAGGCTCTGGAGCTAGCCCGGGCTATGGTAAAGCTGGGGGTGAGGCGGCTTATCTACACTGATATCAGCCGTGATGGCACCCTCACCGAGCCCAATTTTGCCGCCATTGGTGAGATGGTTGACGCCGTGGGGGTGCCGGTGATTGCCTCGGGAGGCATTTCCTCCCTGAGCCACCTCAGAATACTGAAGAGGATTGGTGTTGAGGGTGCTATTGTGGGCAAGGCGCTTTATACCGGAAATATTGACCTGAAGCAAGCTGTGGCGGCGGTTAATCAAGACTGAGTGGGAAGGTCATTTAGGGGGGAACCAAGGTTGATAGATGATATCAGGTTTGATGAGAAGGGGCTTGTCCCGGCAGTAGTTCAGGATGCTGATACTGGTGAGGTGCTGATGCTTGCCTATATGAATGAGGAAGCCCTGCGCCGCACCCTGGACAGCGGTGAGGCCTGGTTTTACAGCCGGAGTCGGCGGGAGCTGTGGCACAAGGGGGCAACCTCGGGCAATCGCATTAAGGTGCAATCAGTGTGGCAGGATTGTGACCGTGATACCATTCTGGTTATCGGGAAGCCGATGGGTCCGGTATGCCATACCGGTAATAAGACCTGCTTCTTTGAGCAGTTGAGCTGGCAGGATATAGGGCCGGGTCATCACGAGGAAGCCTGAGCTGCTTGCTCGGCATCAATTTCCAGTGCCTTCTTCAGGGCGAGTATGCCCACCTCAATCTGGCGGTCATCAGGCTCGCCGGTGGTCAGCGATTGCAGCCAAAGCCCGGGGGAGAGGATTGCCCTGACCAGTTTGTTGTGGCCATGCCGGGCGCCAAAGTAGGTGACTTCATAGCTGAGTCCGGCGATGACTGGGATGAGGAGGATGCGGGTCACTACCATTAGCCAGAGCTCCTGCCGCCCGATAAGGGCAAAGACCACAATGGCGATAATCAGCACGATGAACAGGAAGCTGGTGCCGCAGCGAAGATGGGCGGTGCTGTGATTTTTGATTGCCGATACTTCCAGAGGGGCGCCGGCTTCGTAGGCGTTTACCGTCTTATGCTCAGCGCCGTGGTAGGTGAAGACTCGCTTGACATCAGGCAGGAGGGAGATTGACCACAGGTAGATAATGAAGAAGGCGAGCCGGATAATCCCCTCAATGATGTGAAATACTAATGAGTTGGTGATAAACGGGTTAGCCAGCTTGGTGAGGAAGAGGGGGGCAACAAAGAAGAGCCCGACGGCGAGAACCAGGGCAGTGGCAATCATCGCCCCCACTGATTTTGGGGAGAGCTTTTCCTCCTCTTCTTCCAGGGAGACATTTGCCGAAAAGATCAGGCTTCTGACGCCGAGCACTAGCGCCTCAATGAGGACGATAACCCCCCGCAGTAGCGGGGCTCGGCGCATCCAGCCGTTATAGATGGCGGCCAGTGGCTGAATGTCCATCGCCACCTCCCCCCCAGGACGGCGCACTGCGGTTACCGCCGCCTTCTGTCCCCGTATCATCACCCCCTCAATAACTGCCTGACCGCCGTAGTTAAATCTCGGTTCCATCTTGGCTGTAAACAAAAAGGAGCGGCGTAGCTGTCCCGCTCCTGTCTCCCTTAGGCAGGCTTGCTTAATCCTGCAGCTTGTAGCGCTTCTTAAACCGCTCCACCCGCCCGGTAGTATCCACCACCCGGCGCTGGCCGGTGAAAAAGGGGTGACACTTGCTGCACAGCTCAATCTTCAGTTGCTTCTTGGTGGAGCCGGTGGTGAAGGTATTCCCACAGGAGCAGACCACCTGGGCATCGTCATAGTACTTGGGATGAATCTTATCCTTCATCGCTTAGCTGGCGTAAACGCTGACCTTCTTCCGGTTTTTACGGGCTGGTTCGAATTTAACCACGCCGTCAATAAGGGCGAAGAGGGTGTAGTCCCTGCCCATGCCCACATTACTTCCGGGGCGAATGCGGGTGCCTCGCTGGCGAACCAGGATGGTCCCCGCCTTTACCAACTGGCCGGCGTATCTCTTGACCCCCAGCCGCTTGGATTGGCTATCTCGACCGTTGCGGCTGCTGCCGCCTCCCTTTTTATGCGCCATCGGTGACTACCTCTTTTTTCCTCCGTCTTGCCCGTTTTGGTTTCTCCCCGGCTGCCCCGGGGACAACTATCTGGTCAATCAAAAGACGGGTATAGAGCTGGCGGTGCCCCGTCTTCTTGCGGTAACGCACCTTGGGCTTGTACTTCAGGACAGTGATTTTCTTGCCCTTATTTTCTCCCTGTGAGGTGGCGATTACCTTGGCCCCATCAACAACGGGCCGGCCGATGGTTAGCCTATCGCCATCGGCAATAAGCAGCACCCTGTCCAGCTCGATCTTGCTGCCCTCGGCGGCATTAAGGCGGTCAACGTCAATGACCTGCCCCGGGGCTACTTTATACTGCTTGCCACAGGTTTCAATAATCGCGTAAATCTTGAACCTCCAGAATATTAATTGTAACAGCTTCTAATTAGCCATGTCAAATTAGGGATTGAGATTAAGCTTTTATCCCCGCAGTCCCGCCCACAGTTCCCTGACTTTTGCCTTCAGCTCGTTGAGGTGGCAATCAGTATCAATTACTACGTCGGCATATTGTATTCGCTCCTCCGGGCCTAACTGGGAACGGAGGCGTGCCCGGATTTCTTCTTCGGAGAGCCCGCTGCGACGTTTAGTTCGCTCAATTACGGTTGCCTCGGAGGCAATGGTGACCCAGACCTCGTCAACCAGTGACTGCCAGCCGGCTTCCAGCAGCAGGGGGGCTTCCAGCACAACGACACTAGCCCCCTGCTGGCGGTATTTCTCAAGCTGTTCCTTTACCATCTCAGTTATTGGCGGGTGCATAATCCGGTTGAGCCGGGCCCGGGCCTCATCATTGCTGAAGACCACCTTGCCCAGCCTGGCGCGGTCAATGCTGCCATCCGCAGTGAGGATTTGCTTGCCAAAGGCATTGACCACCTGCTGCCACACCTCGCTACCGGGCTTAAGGATGCCGTGCCCCACCTTATCGGCATCGACAATGACGGCCCCCAGTTCGGCGAGAAACTGCGCCACCGTGCTTTTACCGCTACCAATGCCCCCGGTCAGACCGATAACCTTCATCCCTTGCCTGCCCCAGTTTGCTTAAGGCTATTATACCTTATTTGGCTAGAAACTTCCCCCGATAGGTTATACAATAGATGATAGTGACCGGGAATATTTCGCTGATAGTTGCCTTTAGTGGTGGTTTGCTGTCCTTCCTCTCCCCCTGGTGCCGGTATATCGGGCCAGTCTCTGCGGCCGGCAGATATATGGTGAGGAAAGAAGAGTCCGCACTCCCTGGTTCCTCCATTCCCTCAGCTCCCGTATTACTTGATACCAAGCAGGACGTGGCTCAGCAATATAATATTCGCCGTATTCTGCTTCTTTATTGATAAAAGTGGTATAATAAAGGACATGAAGGTGGGGGCTTTTGTCAGCAGGGAGGAAATAGACTGGCACCTAATCAATTCAATACTTGCCAGGGAGTAAACGGAGGTTTTAGTGATGGGAGATGTTCTCGATGAGGCTTACGGGATAGTCCAGTGCAAGGAATGCCCGTGGTATAAAACCTGTGTCACGCCGATGCGGTTCACTGCTGAGGATATTCGCCGTCAGCTGGAGGCATCGGCGCCGGGAATGGGGATTAATACCTCTCAGGCTGACCTCGGTCTGCAGAACCTGCTATCGAGCATGGCTACTGCTGCGCAGAACTCGCTTCTGGAGGGCTGCCCTATCTTTATTGAGCGCCTGCGTTCCAACCCCAAGCTGGCGCAGCGGGTGAAAGAGATGATGCAGAACTGGGGCAGTGACGAGGAGTAGAATATCTTGAGATAGCTGGAGGGCAGCGCTTGTGAGCGCTGCCCTTTTTCAACTGATTTAGAAGTGGGGTTTGCACAGAATCTCTTTGACCCTGAGGTTAAAGAAGTTCGCTGAGTTTACCGGGGTGAGCACTACGGCGGAGTCAGCACCGCGGCCGGAACCAGCAATAGCGATGATATCCTCATCGGTGCGCACCAGTCCGCCATCAGCGGCCATCGTGGTGATCTCGCAGGCAACCTTTACCCCCTGACCGAAGATGCGCAGGGTGTCGGCAATGATATCCCCGGTTCCCGGTGTATTATATTTGCTGCGCAGCGCCCGGCTGATTCCGGAAAAGGTATGGGTGGCAGTGTGGACGATAGCGCCTTTGCCCTCCACGATCTTCTTGCTCTCCTCACTGAATTCCTGGGTGTTGGGTTCCCGGAAGCCAGCGGAGTGGGTAACGGCAATAACCCTCCGCCCCGGGAAGGCATCCACCGCCCTGACCGCAGTCTCCCCGGTGGTGGAGGCAACCAGTATTGTCTTAATCCCCAGCTCATCCGCCCGCTGTTTGGCGAGGCGCAGGGTCGCTTCAGTATTCTCCGCCCCGGGCTTATCAAAGTAAACAGTCTTTAATTCCATTTTTCCCCTCCTTTATTGTGAGAAGCGTATTATTGACCACAGCCGGGATAATTTCTGGGGTTTTCCCAGGGCAGGAAATTCTGCCCTGATTGTTAATTTTAGCCTTATCCGCTGCCGATTGCAAGCTGGCCGCCAGTGTTGTCTGGTTAGGCTCAGTGTGTTATAGTTTTGGTAATGAAATCCGGAATCAATTTTATCCCGGGGGGTAGCGTTACCTCGCCGCGGGGTTTTCGTGCGGGGGCTACCCACGCCGGGATAAAGGAAGAATCCCCCGGCAGCCTTGACCTGGCTATCCTCTTTTCCCAGGTGCCATGTGTGGCGGCAGCGCTATTTACCACCACCGCCATCAAGGCAGCCCCGATACTCCTCTGCCAGCAACGGTTGCGGAAGGGGAGGGCAAGGGTGGTGGTGGTAAACAGTGGCTGTGCCAATGCGGTTACTGGGGAGCAGGGTTTGGCTGATGCTGTGGAAATGGCAGAGCTGGCTGCCCAGAAAACGGGGGTATTAGCGGAGGAGGTTCTCACCGCCAGTACCGGCGTCATCGGGCGGCGGCTGCCCCTGGCAAGAATCCGAACCGGTATGAGCCGGATTAGCCTTACGGCAGACGGTGGTCATCACCTGGCGCGAGCGATGATGACTACGGATACCGTGCCCAAGGAGGTGGCTATCCGGGCGGATGAGGGCCGGTTTACCATTGGGGGCGTGGCCAAGGGTTCGGGGATGATTCATCCTGACCTGGCAACCATGCTTTGTTTCCTGACCACTGATGCCGCCGTGGAGCTGGATTTTCTCAAGGTTGCCTTGCGGCGGGCGGTGGATGTTTCCTTTAATATGCTCTCCATTGATGGTGAAACCAGCCCCAATGATATGGTACTGGTGATGGCTAACGGCATGGCGGGGAATGAGCCTATCTCCCCGGGTAGCCCGCAGGCTGATGTCTTTGTGCAGATGCTCAGTGAGGCCTGCCTTTACCTGGCTAAGGCAATTGCCCGCGATGGGGAGGGAGCCAGCAAGCTGATTGAGGTTAGGGTTAACGGGGCAGCCAGTGAGGCTGAAGCCAGGCGGGCAGCCCGTACCGTGGTCAGTTCCCCGCTGGTCAAGGCGGCAATACATGGCAGTGACCCTAACTGGGGGCGGATTATTGCCGCGGTGGGGCGGAGCGGGGTGGAGGTAGTCGAGGCAAAGATTGACCTTTACCTGGGTAATGTCTGCCTGGTGCAGTCCGGGCATACCTTGCCCGCTGATTATGGCGAGGTGGCCGCGGCATTAAGGGGCAGTGAGGTATCAATAACGGTAAATCTTAATCTGGGGGACGGGGCGGCAACCGCCTGGGGTTGCGATCTGTCTGAAGAATATGTAACCATTAACAGTCAGTATACAACCTAACCATGCCAGGATTGGGGAGCTGAGTTGGACAAGGTAATTGTGGTGAAGATAGGTGGGGCTACCTTTACCGGTGGGGATACCACCATTGCTGACCTGGTTACTCTGCAGCATGAGGGGAAACCTGTGGTGGTGGTGCACGGTGGGGGCAATCGGGTGACTGGGTGGCTGAAGCGGCTGGGGGTTGCCACTCACTTTGTCCACGGGGAGCGGGTGACGGATAGGGCAGTGCTTGAGGTGGTAATTGCCGTGCTTGGTGGGCTGGTCAATAAGGAGATTGTGGCGGCGATTAATAACTCGGGGGGGCGGGCGGTAGGTATCAGTGGGGTGGATGGGGGGCTTCTCCACGGCAGGGTTAAGGACCGGGCATTGGGTTATGTCGCCGAGGTGGTGAGGGTGAACCCGGAGCCGGTTAAGACCCTGCTCCAGGCCAGCTGTATTCCGGTAATTGCCCCGGTGACGCTTAATTCCTCGGATAGGATGGCTGATGCCCCGCCGATACTGAACATCAATGGTGACCATGTCGCTGGGGAGCTGGCGGTAGCGCTAGCTGCCGGGCGGCTCATTTTTCTGACCGATGTTGCCGGGGTTTGTGACCAATCGGGCGGGTTACTACCCCGGCTTTCTGCTGATGAGGCTGAGGCGCTAATCGCCTCCGGGGTTGCCTCGGGGGGGATGGTTCCCAAAATCAGGGCCTGCCTGAGGGCGTTATCGGTCAACTCGGCAGCCCGCATTATCGATGGCAGGCAGCCCCATGCCCTGCTCCGGGAGATGGCGGGGCAGGGTGGTGGCACCACAATATATCACTAATGGAGTGGCAATGAGCAATTGGCCGGAGCTAGAGAGCAGGTACATGATGCATACCGTAGAGCGGGTGCCGGTAACCCTGGTTAGGGGGGAGGGGGCATGGGTCTGGGATGATACCGGGCGTAAATATCTTGATTTTGTCGGCGGGTGGGCGGTTAATAGCCTGGGGCATTGCCACCCGGTGGTTGCCCAAGCCATTGCCCAGCAGGCACATACCCTCATCCAGGCGTCTAACCAGTTCTATACCATTCCTCAGCTTCAGTTGGCTGAGCTCCTGGTTAGGAATAGCTGTTTGGATAAGGTATTTTTTAGCAATAGTGGTGCTGAGGCTAATGAGGGAGCGGTAAAGCTGGCTCGTCGCTACGGGCAGCGCTACTTAAAGGGGGCTTATGAGGTTATCAGCACGTTTAGCTCCTTTCATGGTCGGACGCTGAGTATGGTCGCTGCCACGGGGCAAGCCAAGTTTCAGGAGCCGTATATTCCTCTGCCCGCGGGGTTTGTTAATGTGGCCTACAATGACATTGAGGCAATAAGGGAGGCTACCACCGATAGGACCTGCGCCGTGATGCTAGAGCCGGTGCAGGGGGAGGGGGGTGTCAATCTGCCCGCTGATGATTATCTGGCTGCGGTAAGGGAGTGGTGTGACCAGAAGGGGATTCTGCTCATTCTGGACGAGATTCAAACCGGGATAGGTAGATTGGGGACGCTTTTTGCCTATGAGCAGTACGGCATTGAGCCGGATATTATGACCCTGGCTAAGGGTCTGGGGAGCGGTGTCCCCATTGGGGCGATTCTAGCCAAGGAGAGGGCATCGGTTTTTGTTCCCGGTGAGCATGGCTCTACCTTCGGCGGTAACCCTTTGGTCTGTGCCGCAGCTTATGCCGTGGTAAAGTTCATCTTGGATAATGATATTTGCGGGAATGTCCGCAAGGTGGGGCAGTACCTCTTTGACGGGCTGGAGGGGCTGCGCCGTAAATACCCGGGAATCACTGAGGTGCGGGGGCGGGGGCTCCTGTTAGCCGTGGAGTTTGACGGTGATATTGCTGGGTCAGTGCTGAGCGCCTGCCTGGATGGGGGTTTGCTGGTTAACCGGTTGAAGCCCAATGCCCTGCGGTTGATGCCGCCGCTGATTATTGGCCAGGCCGAGGTTGATGAGGCATTAACCATTTTGGACAGGGCAATATCTAGTATTGTTGGTTAGATATTGCTAGAATATAGGAAGTAGCTCGTAGATAGTTGTCTCCTTTTCTAATTGTTTGGGGGATAATACGGAGTGAGCACGCTAACTAACCTTCGCCGGCTTGGTGTCCTTACCGCATTAATCGGCGTTATGCTGCTGGCCGTGGTGCTACTCTCCCTGGCTTATGTCGATGTCGGGATTACCGACGAGGTTGAGCCGGAGATGCTCATCTCGTCTGCCGCTGACCTCTCGGCGATACCACAGTCGGTGGTTGAGGATGCTTCCCGGCTGGCCCGGGAGCTGTTGGGCACTAGTGGCGATAAGTATCACCAGTTTATCAGGCAGCTGCTGGTGAATTATATGGAGGCAAAGGATAAGGATTTTGTTGTTGTGTTTAACCCGGGTGGTTGGGGGTGGAATTTCCCCGATGGTTCCACCGGCTGGCGCAGCATTCTGGATGGTATTCAGGCGGAGCTGGATAGTCTGGGTTACCAGGCAGTGGTGCTCAATTACCGGCGAACCAGCGATACAGTGTGGGGGGTGATCAAGGAGTTTATCGAGGCGGCGGCCCGCTATCCGTCCAAGGCAAGGGAGCTAGCCTGCCGGGTGGAATTTCTCACTAGCCACTGCCCCGGCCTGAAGGTGATTGTCGCCGGGGAGAGTAATGGCACCGTGGTTTCTGATGGTGCCATGAGGATTTTGCGGGATAACCCCCAGGTTTACAGCATTCAGACCGGCCCCCCTTTCTGGCACCGGACAGTGGTGCAGGAGCGGACGCTGGTGCTTGACAGCAATGGTATCGTCCCCGATTCATTCAGTCGTGGCGATGTGGCGACGATGCTGTGGGCCAGCCTGAAAAGTCTGCTTGGTAGGTCGTCAGGGGAGGAGCCGGGGACGATATTGAAATACATCAGGGCACCGGGGCATGATTACTCATGGCGGTATCCCTATGTTTATGCCCGGATAAGTAGATTCCTAAGGGAGAATTTTGGCATTGAGCGGAGGTAAGTTTATCCCTGGGGAGGTTTGCCATGGCTGATAAGGTAGTCCTGGCTTATAGTGGCGGGCTGGATACTTCAGTAGCCATTAGGTGGCTGCAGGAGAAGTATAACCTGGAGGTCATTGCCTTTAGTGTTGATGTGGGCAATGAGCCTGACCTTCCTGCCATTCGGGAAAAGGCGCTGAAATTGGGGGCGGTGAAGGCGGTGGTTAAGGATGCCAAAGAGGCATTTGTCAGCGAATATATTTTCCCGGCGCTTCAGGCCAATGCGGTTTATCAGGGGCAGTACCCGCTGGCAACGGCGCTTGCCCGTCCCCTGATAGCCAAGCTGATGGTGGAGGTGGCATTGGCGGAGGGGGCGGCGGCGGTGGCTCATGGCTGCACCGGTAAAGGAAATGACCAGGTGAGATTTGATGTTAGCCTGGCGGCGCTGGCCCCCGATCTAAAGATTATCGCCCCGGCGCGGGAGTGGGGGATGACCCGGGCGGAGACCATTGCCTATGCCCAGCGCCACGGCATTCCCCTTCCGATTACTGCTGACAGTCCCTATTCTATTGACCAGAATCTGTGGGGCAGGTCAATTGAGTGCGGGGTTATGGAGGACCCGTGGCGGGAACCACCGGATGATGCCTTTATCTGGGCCAAGCCATTAGCTGCGACGCCGAATACGCCGGAATACATTGACATTGACTTTGAGCAGGGTATCCCGGTGGCGATTAATGGGCAAGGTATGGATGGCGTTGCCCTTATCCAGCGGGTGAATGACGTGGCCGGTAGGCACGGGATAGGCAGGATTGACCATATTGAGGACCGGGTGGTGGGGATTAAGTCACGCGAGGTTTATGAAGCCCCGGCAGCGGTAGCGCTGCTCCAGGCACACCGGGCACTGGAGGCAATGACCCTCTCCCGGGCTCAACTGCAATTCAAGCAGAATGTCGAGGCGAAGTTTGCCGACCTCATCTATGACGGGCTGTGGTTCACGGCACTACGGGAGGACCTAACTGCCTATGTTGTCTCATCACAGCGTTTTGTCACCGGAACGGTGCGGCTCAAGTTGTTTAAGGGGAGCAGCACTGTGGTGGGGCGGAAATCACCCTACTCACTATATCGCCATGCCCTGGCTACCTATGACCAGGGTGATGTCTTTGACCAGAGCGCCTCAGCGGGGTTTATTCATATCTGGGGATTGCCCGCCCGGACCCAGGCTCAGGTGCAGAATGCGGGTAAACTGAAGAAGAAGGGGAAATAGCGTGAGCCAGATACGGGGACGCTTTGGCAAGGCGGTGGATAGGCTGGTGGCGAAATATACTGCCTCTATCCCTACTGACTGGCGGCTGTATCGCTATGATATTGCCGGCAGCATTGCCCATGCCAGGATGCTGGCTAAGCAGGGCATAATCTCCAGCGAGGAGGCCAGGGTTATCACGGAGGGGCTGCTATCTATCCAGGAGGAGATTGAGCAGGGTAAGTTTGACTTTAAAATCGAGCTTGAGGATATCCATATGAATATTGAGGCCCGCCTCATTGAGAAGGTGGGGGAGGTGGGGGGTAAGCTGCATACGGCTCGCTCCCGAAATGACCAGGTATCCCTGGACCTGCGTCTGTTTGTCAAGGAGGCAATTGAGGATACCTGCCGTAAGCTGAAGCAGTTGCAGAAGGCTTTGGTCACTCTGGCGGAGAGGAATAGGGATGTGGTAATGCCGGGCTATACCCATTTGCAGGTAGCCCAGCCCGTGCTGCTGGCGCATCACCTTCTTGCCTATTTTGAGATGCTCCAGCGGGACATTGGTCGCTTTAGCGATTGCCGCCGACGCACCGATGTTATGCCCCTGGGCAGCGGGGCACTGGCCGGGGTGGCTTATGATATTGACCGTGAGTTTGTGGCGCGCGAGCTGGGCTTTAGCCAGATAAGCCAGAATAGCCTGGATGCGGTGTCTGACCGGGATTTCGTGCTGGAGTACGAGGCGGCGGCCAGCATCTGCATGATGCACCTCTCCCGGCTGGCGGAGGAGATTATCCTGTGGTCTTCCGCCGAGTTTGATTTTATTGAGCTGGACGAGGCCTATGCCACCGGCAGCAGCATTATGCCCCAGAAGAAGAACCCTGATGTCGCCGAGCTGGTTCGGGGGAAGACGGGAGGCGTGTATGGGCACCTTATCGCCCTGCTGACCACGATGAAAGCCCTGCCTCTGGCCTATAACCGGGATATGCAGGAGGATAAGGTGGGTTTATTTGCCACCGTAGATACCCTGCTCTCTACCCTAGAGGTGGTCTCGGGCATGGTGGCCAGCTTGCGAGTAAAGGGGCAGAATACCCGGTTCGCCGCGGGGCGGGGTTACCTCCTGGCCACTGACCTGGCTGACTATCTGGTCAGGAAGGGGGAGGCCTTCCGCACGGCTCATGATATTGTTGCCCGGCTGGTACGCTATGCCGGGGAGAAGGGGAAGACCCTGAGTGAGCTTAGCCTTGGCGAGTACCAGGATTTTTCACCCCTATTCGGTGATGATGTCTATTCCATCACGGTGGCGTCATCACTGGCGGCCCGGGACGTCATCGGTGGTACTGCCCCCAAGCGGGTGGAGCAGGCACTAGCTGCCGCCAGAAAGCAGCTTGAGGGGAGATAGTGGTCTGTTTTGACCAATAAAGGATGATACCCGCAAAGGGTTACCCCGTTTTAATCACCTTATACTGGGTGCGCAGGCATCGGGTGCATAGATTAAGCCGTTGTGGCTTACCATTGACAATGATTCGGGCGGGGTGAATATTAGGCATCCAGCGGCGGTTGGTGTGTCGCTTGGAGTGGCTGACATTATGACCAAACTGAGGTGTTTTCCCACATAAATCGCACTTCACGATTTTTTCTCCCTTGGCTGTTGACAGCGCCTGTTGCAATAAAGCTGTAATAATAGTATCATAATTCAATCATGATTGGCAAGGACGGTGTGGCATGAAGCAGGTTAAACGCATCGGCGGGCAGGATTTGCGCGAGATGTTTGCCGCGGCCACTTCCTGGCTGGAGCAGAG
>CAZAYK010000010.1:0-16513 GCA_964489415.1 uncultured Dehalococcoidaceae bacterium
GAGGTTACCCAGAGGTAAGGAGGCATTCTTGACCCCAACTAGGGACACGGGGCGGTAATATGAAACGGGGTATAGTACTGACAGCCATCATCATAGCCTGTATTGGGGGGTTCCTCTCCATCAGGGGAACTTTGCCCTTTATGCCCATCTTCGGCGCCAGTATGGAACCCACCCTTAAGTCGGGCAGCCTGCTCATTATTGAACCGATTGACCCCAATGAAGTAGAGGTGGGTGACATTATCGTCTATAACGTTCACCCCATGATCCGGGACTACTATAACTACCCGCCGGTAATAGCCCACCGGGTAATCCGGGTTAATACTCAACCCAGGCTGTCCTTCCGCACCGCGGGGGATAACACCGGTGAAGACCCCTTTGTCATCATGCCCGGGGACCTGAGGGGCACCGTGGGTAAGCAGATACCGTACCTGGGGCTCCCCCTCCTCTTCTTCCAGAGTACCCAGGGGCTGATCTTTACCGCCATCGCCCTGACCCTTCTCGCCCTCTTCCTCTATGGTGGGGAGCTCAATCAGGCGGGCAGGATGATACAGCGGGCTATCTTTGCCCCGGCCATCCAGGAGACCCGCCGCACCAACCGGGTGCTGACGCAAAAGATAGAAACTACCGAACAGCGGATGGTATCCACCGAGCAGGCCCTGGAAAAGTTTGCTACCGCCATCGCCGAATATGCCCAGCACCTGGCCAGCCATACCAGCGCTATTCAGGGCCTGAGTGAGGCTTCCCAGGAGCTGAAGCGGAGCGCCGCCGAGCAGAACAGGATTCTGATACAGCTGGTGGAGAAACTGGGGGGAATGGAACCCCCCCAACCCGGACCCGAAGAGATAACCCCCCGGGAAAAAGAAGAAACACCCCAGAAAACAGAGAAGCCATTCCCGCCCGGCTGCGTCCGAAGCCGCCACGAACCCACTAAGGAAGACGGCTTCGGCAATTTACACCCCCATTAGGTATAAACCGCCACCACTACCGCCTCTTTCGGGTTATGCTCATCAAAGAAGATAACCGCTACCTTCCTGCCGGTAATCATCTCGGCTGAAGGCAGGTTCCGGGCCACGGTGATAGCCTCCAGATACACCTTGTAACTGCCGACCAGCTGAACCGTAGCCGTGTAATTACCCGAATTAAAGCTCCTCAGCACCCCTTTCCTCAGCTTCATCTACCTCTCCCCCTTAGGATATTTTGCCCCCTTCGGGCTCCCTCTCAAGGCCACCGGTGATGCCTACACTGCCCCCAGCCACAACCGCTGGTGGTACTCACCCCGATGCGGGCGATACACCATCACCCAGCCAAGCACCCGCCGCCGGGCAGCACTCAGCCCCGCCCGACCATCGGTAATATCAATAACATCATACAACTGCTGCCCACAGTTAACTGGCACCAGGATAGTATCACCAATCGCTTCCATCTCTGCCTGCCGCAGATAAGTGGTCCCCCTATCCTGAGCCTCGGCTACAGTGCTGATGTTCCTGTCCTCAATTTGCTGAAGGCGGTCATAGAGCCGGTCAATCTCACCCCAGGCCAAGCTATCAACCAGAATCATTTGGTCACTGCCGGCATCATAGCCCTCCACCCGTATGCGGTTGAGCTTCCAGGCCCCCGTCTTATAGCTACCCCCAAATATCGGGTGCTCACCACCATAGCTGTAAACCGAGCTATCCGACGGCTGGGGGTGGACCAGATACGCTTTGCTGCCCTCAATAAAGATGACATCGGGGACAAAAGACAGTAGCTTCTCGATTACTGCCCGGCCGCTATCACCCGGCCCAATGGTGAAGTCAGGGTAGAAGCTGGCTATCACCGATGACTGGGATTTAACCTCCAGCTTCAGGCCCACCCTGGCCAGCACAAAGGCCAAGATGTCCTTGACACTCATCTCATCAGCACTCCTATTCCAGCGAAACTGATGCCGGGCACGCCAGTTAGCCAGGGCCTCCCCGCCATCCCGGGCATGGAGGATCAGGCTGGCTTTGCCGCCGGAGCTGGTGTACTCATAACCCTCCAGGGTGAAGGCCAGCCCTGAGCTGACCTCATTACCATTGGCGGTTACATAGCCGGGGCTAAAGTCCAGCTGACCGCCGATATCAAGCACTGCCAAATCCCCCTGCCCCGGCGAGGCGTACTGTCCGCGGTCATTGGCTAACTCCACGGTTAACCTACCCATGGCTTCCCCCGTTTCCTGGCGGACATAGATAACATCAGGACTCAGGTCCAGGCTGCGGACAGTCAGGTTGGCCCGCCACACCCCGGAGGGGCTACTCAGCCAGCAGTAATCACCGTGGTGAGCTATCGCCAGTCCATACTCTGAGGACAGGTTAAACGGCACCGGCTCCCGCCACAGGCTATCCACAAAGCCGGTGTCCACCACCGAGTGTGACCAGAAAGGACGGTTATAGGACTGGCTGCCGGTGAATTTCTCCACAAAGAAACCCCGGTAAACATCCGTCTTATCCAGAAACGGCTGGCGGTATTCAAAGTCACCCCCGGAGGGGGCTGAGGCAAGCTCCTTTAGTGGTGACCAGGTACCGGCGGCAACATCACCACCATCCCCATAAATCAGGCTCCACAGCTTATAGTTGCCCGCTGAATCCTTTCCGGTAAGGAGCAGATTCCAGTCACCATCATAGGTGCAGGCAACCCCGGACAGGTCGCCGGTGGTCTTATCCCAGGCAACCTTAGTCTGCCACTGGCCGGAAACACACTTCTTGACATAGAGGGTTGCCTGGTCAGCAAAGAAGATAGCCAGGTCACCACCCGGCTTGTAGGCCGCCGCCAGCCCGTTGATGGCCGTTGTCGGCGAATAATCAATAAGCTCGGCACTTCCCCAGTTAACCCCATAGTTGGTGCTCTTGATACGCCGGATTTCCCGGTTTGATTTTATCCACAAGATGGAGACCTCAGCCCCCAGTGAAGCCGCCGCCACCACCACCGCATTATACTCATTGGTATAAGTCCACTGGCTGAAATCGCTTTCCGGCCCCGGGTTGGCCACCCGCTGGCGGTAGAGCTTGCGAGAATCAGCCGGCAGGGTTATCCTTACCCGGATGAGGGAACCATCACCAGGCAGGGTAACTGCGTGATAGTAGTCATCCTCAGTGCCGGTATAGAGCCGTGACCAGTCATAGCGGACGACACCGGCAATCTGATTCTTGGCCTCCACCCTAACATAGGGGACAGCCGCTGGCTTTTTCTGCTCGGCGGACAATGTTGCCGTTAGACTTCTCATTGCTTCTCTTCTCCCTCGCCTTTAGGGGGAGCACCCTGATGGGGGATGTACCTTGTGCCCCAGAAGAGATGGCCGGCAATATAGCCCAGGGCAAAGACGAGCAGGAACCAGAAGATCAAGTCCCAGAGCCAGTGCCCGAGCAATGCCCCCACCGCCACCAGACCGATAATCCACAGCCCCTCCAGCTTGTGCCAGGTATCCCGCAGGATATACGTCCAGGGGCGCCCGCCTATCCTTGACCAGAGATTCCGATAGAGTCTCTCCAGCATGACTGCTCCTAGGGCCCATAATCAGTAGATTGAGAAACTGCGGGATAATAAGGGGTATATAGTGAGCGAACCCTGACCCGGTTTTTCCGGCCCAATCTGCGTAGCTCGTTTCGGAAATGTCTTAACCTCTGGTTTCCCCAGGCGAGAAACTCCCGGGGGGTCATCACCCCGCCAACATTGACCCGATTGGTGGCATAAACCGCCCACTCTACGGCGGCAAAGCCACCGGCGCCAAGGGCAATCAGGTCCTCGTACTTAGCCGGAATGGTCGAGCCACTGGCATCAAGGGTATGGAGCTTGCCGTAGTAAATGTAGGCATTGGAGCCATCGGGGACTTCATCCCCCAGCAGGGTCAGGGTGTCCCCCCAGAGGGCAAACGGCTGGTAGCGCCGGGGAAAGTTATCCACCGGATATTCCACCGCCTCCACCATCACCCGGTCGGTCAAGGAGGAAATATCCAGGTCCCGTGAGCCGGAGGTAGTGGCCTGGGTTGCCTTCTGCTCATAGGGAAGGTATTCCGAAAACTCCCTGACGGCACGGGCAATATGCCGATCCAGCTCATCATCACTCCAGCGGTAGTTACCCGCATCCTCATCATGCAGGTCACGCCGCACCAAGGTTCTCATCTCAGTAAGGTTCATAGCTTCATCCCACCTTTCTGATCTCTACCCTGTCCAGGCGGGTGCAGGGCAAGCCCTCATCATGGCGGCATATCTCCAGGTCACAGAAGGAAACCTCCTCATTCTCATTGCCCTCATTGATGCTAACCGCCCGGCTAGTCAGCCCTTTGGCGTATTTCATTAGCGCCCGGGCATCATCCTCATTAGCAAAGCTCAAATCCACTCTAACCCGGTACTTCATGATTACCACACTCCAAAGAGATGTTTTTCCTCAGCAAAATGCCTCTGGATTTCAAACTTGCTCAACAATCGGTTATGGATTCGGGGCAGGGCAATACAGCAAGCACAATTTCGGGCTGAGCCACCACCTACCCCGCCAATGCCAACACTACAGCTATCTGCGGTGGGCTGGTAACTACCGGTAGCCGAGCCCACCGAAACGGCGTTGACAAAGAGCTCCATTCTTGTTGTGTCGGCAATACCAACCACATACCACCACCGGGCAGTGGGCGATGGCCACCTGTAGTTAATGCCGGCGTAGGTATCCGTGGTATCATCGACACAGAGCCAGATATAGGTCGGGTTATCGTTTTGGTAGTAGATATGCAACCCGTGATAGTATGATGCCCCCTTGGTCAGCAATCCCTTGTAGGTATTATTGGCTGTTTGTGCCTTTGGCTTGACCCACAGCTCCCAAGTGATGGTGCTGAGCTGGAGGCTGGCGGGATTGCCACAATTAATGCCATCATCGGAGCCATCAAAGTCCAGATACCACAGCCCGCTGGGCAGCCTCTGCCAGGTGGCTCCGGTTATTGTACCCAGATTGCCATAGGGGCTGCGGTCATAGAGCTTACTTCCCCCCCCGGGTAGCCCGGTCAGGCAGAGGACACAACCTGGCTCCGGCGGGTTAAACACCTGCCCATTGATATCATGGTGAACCAGAGTTCGCATCACCCACCTCACGACGCGGCATACTTGACGCGGACATAGCTGGAATTTTTCACCTTAGCCCGCCCTTCATTGGCCTCGTTGCACTGGATGACCAACCTCACCTCAAAGGGCAGGGAGTCAAAGTTGCTGGTCAGGGCAAAGCGCCCACTGCGGGTTTCCTCAACATAGCTCGTGCCAATATCGGTCTTGGTCACCGGGCTGTGCAGGTCCACCCAGGTGCCGCCAGAATTCCTCGCCTGCCACTTATAGGTGAGATCAGCCGTGGCTGACGATACCGCCCGAAAGGCAGCGGTCAGGCCAAATTCCACCTCAATCAGCTCCCCCAATGCCGGTGGCCTGATGGTGACACGCTCCACCTCAACATCGGTATCAGCCGTGGTGGTATCGACCTCGCTGGACCACTGGATACCGTTTGAGGTCAGGTCTCCCTTGGCAAAGGGGTATTCGATGTGCTCAATTACGGCTATTCCCATGATTTACCTCCATCCTGGGGAGGGGGGAATCCCCCTCCCCATAATTATTCCTTAGGCGGCAGTTGAATCTGCCCTTGAGCCGGGTTCTAGGGCAGCTACTGTCTCCGAGACCATATAGCCGATGATAGTATCACAGTCTCCGGAAGTAGTCGGCTTGGTCTCGGTAATCTTGCCATAATCTGTGCCCTCGGCAACATAGACAGCATTACCCGCGGTGCCTCCGGAGTAGCCACTGACCACAGCCCGGCGGTAGGCAGTAATTTCATCACCACTGGCACCATCCTCCCCAGCGACTAATCTGCCCTGAATCGCCGTGCCCACGGTGGCCAGTGCCCGCTTCCAGCCCGAGCTGTAGCCCAGGATGTCACCCGCTTTGCAGGCTTCGGCCAGGGTTATCTTGACCAGCCCCTCACCCTGCTCAATAATCCTTCCTGTTCCCGGATCAGAAAATGCCATAGCCATTACCTCCTTTAGCCAATCCTTTTAATCCTTGACACCGATTAAAGCGGCTGCCTTCACCGAGCTAAACAGAGCCAGAGAGACATACCACTTAACCCTGGTCCGTGAGGCATCCTTGTTCTCCAAGGGACCCACCGGCTCGGCCTGGATAAACCCCGGGCTGGTTAGGCCACAGAGGGCCCCTTCGCCGAACTGGACAGCGTAGATGGTGGAACAGGTGCCCCCGGTGGTAGCGGTTTCCACACCGCCAGAGACAGTATGGGTATCCAGTATCCAGTCATTGACACCGATGGGCACACCATCCCAGAACTGGACAAAGTTACCCCACTTATCACGGTCGGTTTCCATCATGCCCCCGGCGGCGCGGACCAGGGAGTTGATCTTGCGCCGGGAACGGCGGCTCATCAGCAGCATATCCGGCTTGCCGCCCTTTACGGCATCAATGAGCTCATCCAGCTTGGACAGGGTCAGCGTGGCACCGGTTGCCCCCATGGCGATTACCTGGTCGCTGGCCTGGGTGGTATCAATCAGCTTCCTCAGGCCGTCAAACTGCTTGGGATTAGCCGAAGAATCACCGTAGATAAACGTCTCCTCAAACTTATCCCGCAGCGCCTTGGCCTTCAGCTCAATAACCGCTGCCTCCAGGTCCTGGATGTTGCTCCGCGTCGACTTAAGGAAGTTGTCGACATCGGCATCCCCGCCCATGATCTTCAGGTTGGCGGTTACCTGGGTGAAGGTAGGGGTGGATTCCACCCAGGTATCACCAACATCATAGAAGTCAATACTGGGCAGGGTGTCCTCCCGGTTATAGGTCAGGCCATTACCCATGATTTCAATGAACGGGAGCCGCTGGAGAATGGGTGAATCCTTAATGATGGTCTCCACCACTCCCTGAAGTAGCATATCATTGGATAGCTTACTGGCTTCAGCTAACGTTAATGCCATGTATGTTCACCTCCAAAAATAAAGCCTTTTAGATTGTCACCGGTTAATGTCTTCCGGTGCTTTATGATGAAAAACCCCCGATGGCGTACTGAATCTTCTCCCGCGGCGACAGGGCGGACAGGTCGAGTGGTGCCCGCTGCGGAGCACCGGCGGGCACCTTGGTCTTGGCGACTTCTGCCTCCAATTCCTGCCGCACCCGCTCAATGATTGCCTGGGCATTCTTCAGTGACCCATCAATCTCCTCGATAGTGTCCCCGGTGATCAGCTCCGCCAGCACCCCGGGATTCTGCTCAATTACCATCGCCTTATAGCTGGCTACTGCCTGAGCCAGGGCATCACCAAGCTCGGCGACCTTCTTCTCCGCCTCAGCCACAGCCTGCTTCAGGGTAGCTATCTCGCTATCCTTGCTGGCCACGGTCTGTTCCAGCCTGATGATAGTCTCATCCCGGGCAGCAATCTCCCTGGCCAGGGCAGCATTCTCCTGCTTCAGCTCCTCCACTTCGTCTCTCGGTTCGTCCTTCTCCGTCACCATAATCCCTCCTGCTGCTATTCCTCAACGCCTTCCGCCGAGGGTAGCCCTCGCTCTCTCCCTCCGCTCCTGACAGTCTTGGCGTTAAGTTCCCTGTTCATCCTGAGGATGGCTTCCCTCTCCTCAAGCCACCGCCTGAACTCATACTCGGTATCCCTCACCCCGAGCTCATCCATGGCGGTTCGGCGGGAGTGGATACCGGTCTGGACTAATGCCTGCTCGTTACTCACCTTGCGAGCCATGTCCTGGGGCAGCACCGGGCCCCAGACCACCCTGAGGTGGTTATTGCCGAAGTTCTCACCCTGATACTTCTCGAGGAGCCTGAGGATCATTTCATTGCGGCGGTTATAGGCCGCAGTTCTGATGATTCTCTTTCGCCTCACCTTCTGCAGTAACGGGTTAAGCTCAAGCTCCAGGGCCACCCCGGACAAATCCCGGTTAACCCCGCCAAAGGCCGACCTCGGGGCTTCCGACAAGTCATGCAGGGCACGATAAACCAAATCAATATAGTTGATGTGGAGATTAACCCCACCCCCCTGGAGCAAGTCAAGCAAGTAGGCCTTGGCATCCTCGGGGATATTCCACACCGCCCCCGGCCGGATGGCAATATCCTGAGACTCCTCCACATTCTCCAAGACAGCAATGGGATTCCCGGATAATTCCAGTATGTGGGATAGCTGGCTCAGGGCACGGTTTAACTCCCGCTGCGCCTCCATTATCGGGAGCAAATCGGAGATACCCCAGAACTTCTTGGGCTCACGGAGGTTAGGATAGATGACAAAGGGGATAAATCCGTAAGGATTGGGCTTGTGCTCCAGTAAAGTATCATCCAGATACAGCTCAAAGTCCCCCTCGGTCCACAGCTCAACCACCGTTGCCGTCTTTCCCCTGGGCGTCACGCCATAGAGAAGCTCAGCCTCCTCAGCGGACAGAGGGTATCGGGAAGCCACCCTCCATACCCGGGAGGTATCATCCCCCCGCCACCAGGCATAGATCCCCTGGACATCAGGGGCAGTTACCCTGACCCTTTTCTCACCAGCATCCCAGATAACCTTATAGCAGGCATCACCCAGAATGGCACAGTCAATTTCTGTCTCCAGATCCAGCTGCTCCAGATTATTATCAGCATATACCCGGTATAAGGCTGCCTCGGCTTTCTGCGCCCTCTCCCTAGCCTCAGCTGAGTCCTCAACGGGTTCTACGGCAAAGTTAATACCAGCCATGAGATATGAAGTAACCTTATCAATAAACACCTTGGCATAGTTGAAGGTCAGGCGCCTCTCCCGCCGCCGCTCCCTGCCCTCCCACTGGTTTCCACGATAAAAATCGAGAAGCTCCTGATACCCCTTCATCCGGTCCATGTCACGGCGGGTTAACTCCCGCGGAATCGTTCCCTTCATGGCTAAGCTCGTCTCCTTCACTCAGTATTTTCTCCCCGGTGCTGCCGCTCACCCTCTTTACGGGATGAGGCAGACAAACAGCTCTTCAGGGCTCTCTGGATTGTCCGCCGGCTGGTACCAAAGATTAATGCCAGCTCGCTAATCCCCTTGCCCTCGGTGATAAACAATCTGGCTATCTCCCGATTGCGCAACTTCTTCAACCACTGCTGCTTGCCCCGGGGCTGGTCATAGATGCACTGCGGCAGCGGACAGTTAAGGCAGGAGGCAAACAGCTCACAGCCTTCATCCCGATAGTGACAATACTCCGGCGGTAGATCTAGCCTGGCTGATGAATCCTCTCCTGAGGTTGAGTCTGGCTTCATGTTGCCCATCTCATTCGCTCCAAAATCCTTGGTTATCGGCTCTCCACAGCGCACCGTTAGATTAGCACATATGTTCTAACCACGTCAACGGATTTTTGTCACCTTCTTCATCACAATAACGAACCACCTTGACAAAGGCAGATGAAGGGATTATAATTGCTTTGATAAAGCAATATTTCTAAGAAAATGCCATGGCGCCCTTGGATAGTTACTACAACGTGATTGAAGCCAGCCGCCGCCTTAAGGTTCACCCTGAGACGGTAAAGCGGCTGTGCCGGCAGGGAGACCTGCCGGCGATTAAGATCCACAACACCTGGCTGATTGACCGGGATATCCTAGACAATTTTGCCGGAACCTACAACCCCCGCCGCGGTGCCAGGAAGAAGCTAATAAAATAGGAGGGATGCTGAGTTTTCCTTCCCGGGAGGCAGGCATGATGAGGGGAAGCTGCCGGATAACAATAACCCTCCGCATTATGACAGCAGCCCTGCCCATAATGGCACTGCTAATAATGAGCCAGCCAGCACTAGCTGCGCCGGTAATTACCCTGTCCCCTACCTCCGGTGCTGTTGGCACCAGGGTAACCATCACCGGTAGCAACTTCCAGTCCTATAGCGGTGATACCATCTCGATATTCTTTGACGATACTGAAATTGACAATAGCCCGCTGACGGTACCAGAATCAGGGAATTTCAGCCTGGACTTCCTCGTCCCCGCTGATGCCCAACCGGGCCGGCATGAAGTTATCATCAGCAGTGCCCTTGTCCCCAAACTGGTCAGCCACCTCTTTACCGTTCCGGAGACAGAAATTATGCTGGATGTCACCGAAGGAACCACGGGCACGGTAGTAAATATTACTGGTGCCGGTTTCTACTCGGGGCGGTTGGTAACCCTCCATTATTACAACCGGGTTATGGAGAGAGTGGGCACGGTAATGGCGAGCCCCATCGGCGAGTTCAGCTTCACCCTCACCATCCCCAATAGCACCGCCGGGAAGCACCGCATTACCGCGGCCAATGCCGAAGGCAACTCGGCAGAGGCTGACTTCGAAGTTACCCCGTGGATAACCATCAACCTAACCTCGGGAGCAGTCGGTGACCTTCTGACGGTAAGCGGCACCGGCTTCAGCCATAATAGTGCCGTCAGCATCCAGTTTGGCTCCAGGGAAGTCGCCCGACCCAAGAGTGATGAATTCGGCAGCTTTGAAGTCACCTTCAACATTCCTGACCTAAAGCCAGCTACCTATGACATAAGAGCCATTGATGAAGATAACAATATCCACCGGGTAAAATTCACCATCACTGCCGGAGCCAGCCTGAGCCCGACAATGGGTGCCGTGGGCAGCAGGCTCACCGTAACCGGCAGCGGATTTAAACCCAACGAAATGATAACCATTAGCTATGACGCTGAATCAGTAGCCAAGGCCACCACAGACAATAATGGCACCTTCACCGGCACCTTCACCGTTCCCATCAGCCCCAGGGGCAGTCACCTAATCACCATCACCGATGGCACCACCACCAAACAGCTAACCTTCACCGTAGAGTCGGTGCCACCACCAGTGCCCCAGCCACTACTCCCGGTGAACATGAGTGAAACAAAATCCGAGGCATACCTTGACTGGGAAAGGGTTACTGACCCCAGCCAGCCGGTAACCTACTGCCTCCAGATTGCTGCTGACCAGAACTTTTCTACCATCGTGGTGGAGAAAAGGGGGCTTACCGATTCCGAGTACACCCTAACCGGAGCGGAAAAGCTGGTAACCGTGGGCAAGGACAGCCGCTATTACTGGCGGGTAAAAGCCAGGGACAGTGCCACCAATGAGAGTGAATGGTCAGCACCCTGGTCATTCTACATTGCCGCCCCACCCACCCCGGCATTACTCCTCCCCGAAACTGACACCCGCCCCGAGGCAAAACAAATCCACTTTGACTGGGAGGACGTCACCAGCCTTAACCCACCGGTAACCTACACCCTCCAGGTTGCCGCCGACCCGAATTTTACCAACATTATCCTGGAGAAGAAGGGACTGCTTAAATCAGAATACACCCCGACCGAAGAGGAGGAACTGGCCGCCATCAGGCAGGAAGCCCCCTACTACTGGCGGGTCAAGGTCATTGATGGTGCCACCAATGAGAGTGAGTGGTCAACGCCACAACCGTTTTATGTCGGCTTTTCCTTTACGCCGCCCGGCTGGTTGCTATATACTCTAATCGGGCTGGGGGTTATTTTAATCGGCCTGCTTGCCTTCTGGTTGGGGAGAAGAACCGCCTACTATCCCCCAGAATGATAATCTTCACCTAGATGAGGAGGTAACTAGATGAGATACACAAAACTATTCCGGGTACTGGGCATGGCCATTATCCTCGCCATGCTGGTGGTAACGATACCAGCCACACCCGCCCAGGCAGCGGCAATTACCCTATCAACAACAGGCGCCAAGGTCGGTGATACCATTACCATCACTGGCTCCGGCTTTAGCCCCACCTCGGACCCGAACTACCCCCAATATGCTGCCGTCTACTTTTCCAACCAATCAGCCACTGTCGGGCAATATATGAATACCAATGTGACCACTTATAAAACGGTGGCAACACCACTGACTGATCAGTACGGCAACTTTTCCGTAACCTACACCATCCCGGATAGAATTACCGCCGCCAACCCGGTTAATCCCGGCACCTACTACTTCTACGCCTGCCAGCTCACCGGCGTCTCCGACCTCATTCTGGCCGTGGCCACCATTACCATAACCGGTGCCGGCGAGATAACCATTGACCCCGATGAGGGCCCCGTTGACACCGAGGTGGAGATTACCGGCACCAACTTTGCCGCCAACAGCAACATTACCATCAAATTTGACGGGGATGAGCTAGATATTGAAGACGGTGATACCCAAACCGACAGCAACGGTAACTTCACCTCTTACATCTTTGTCCCGGAAAGCACTGCCGGCGCTCAGACAATACGGGTTACCGTAGCCAGCTCCGAGACTACTGCTCAGTTCACCGTTACCCCGGATATCTTCCTCGACAAGACCTCGGCCGAGGCCGGCACCGAGGTAACCATCGAGGGTACCGGCTTTGGCCGCCGAAAAGCGGTTACCATCTGGTTCGACAACAAGGGTATAGCCACCGCCACAACGGATAGAAGGGGCAATTTTACTACCAAGTTTACCGTACCTGACCTGGCGGCCGGCACTTATGACGTTGAGGCTGAGGATGAAGACGAAAATCTGGACTCCACCAGCTTCACCATCTTTGCCCCAGCCCCCCCGCCGGAACCAGAGCCACCGCCGACCCCACCCGCACCCCCACCACCCGCGGTGTCGGGTAGCCTCAGCCCGGCGGCTACCGGCCCGGTGGGCATGGACCTCATTATCACCGCCACTGGCTTTGCCGCCGGCAAGGAGGTGACCGTTAAGTATGACGGCAAGGATGTGGCCAAGGGTACCGCCACTCCCGAAGGAATTATGATTGCTGTCTTCAAAGTGCCGCAGAGCAAGGCAGGAGACCACACCATAACCGCCAGCGACGGAACCAACACCCTAGAACTCACCTTCACCGTAGAATCAGAGGCACCCAAAGTGCCCATCCCACTTAAGCCAGAAATGGGTGTCCAGGTGGAGTCCCCGGTAGTCTTCGACTGGGAAGACGTCACTGACGCCAGCATGCCGGTAACCTATACCCTGCAGATTGCCACCAGCCGGGACTTTACCGAGTCTTCCCTGGTGCTGGAAAAGGAAGGGCTGACCCGGTCAGAATATACCCTGACCCCAGAAGAAGAAGCCAAGTTAACCAACCGCCAACTCCCGTATTACTGGCGGATAAGGGCCATTGATGCTGCCTCCAATAAGGGGGGGTGGACCGGTGCCGGGGAATTCTCGGTTACCCCGCCCTTCACCCTACCCAGCTGGGCTCTGTATACATTTATCGGACTGGGGGGACTGCTGCTCTTTGGCATTGGCTACTTCCTGGGCAGGAGAACCGCCTTCTATTATTAAAAGAGGGGTGAAGCCCCTTAACTATCCGGTGCTTTTCCCTTCGCCCCCCGCGGGGTATAGTGGCTAGCGGCCTCCACCAGCAAAGCCAGGCTCATCAGGAAATCATCATGCCCCTGGGCAGGGTCAACGTAAAAGTTCATTGTCTGGCTGGGCCGGTACTGGCTCCTTGCCTTCTCCATCTCCCCCCAGAACTCCTGATACTCGGCAGAGCCATCACCCCGGTACATCTTCAACCGGCCCGAGTTAATTGCCGCCAGCAGGTTAAACCCCAGCTCTGACTTTGACCGCGGGGTGAAGGTAAAGGGTAAAACCCTGGGGCCTAAAGATTTCCGGAGAAAGGAACTCACCGGCTGACCAATACCGGTAGCATCAACCACTATCCTGCGGCAGTGCCACACGTTCTTGAGGATGTCCACCAGCTGCGGGTAAAGCTCGGTGTGTTTTTTGCCCGTCCACCAGTAATGCTCCACCACGTTAATCCGTGGCTGCTTATTGATGTCATCACCGAGGGCAAAGTCCAGCTCCCCGATAGTAACCACGGTGGCATCCTGCCATGGTGACCCGGCGGTCAAATAGTCCCCCGCCTCAGCCTCCCCGGCTAGATCAATACCGGCAACATATACTCGGCCTGGCTCTGCCTGGTGTTTGCGGGTATGCCTCCCCTGCAACTGGGCGCGCTGCTGGGGGCTCAAATAGCCACCACCCCCCCGGATGGGGAGGAGACGGTACTGGGTTAAGAAGAGGGGGTGATTCTCTCCCAGCCGCTCCCTTTCCGCCTCAACATATGCCCGATAATCAGGGTTATATTTAGCCACCTCCTCCCAATCATAGCGGAAGTGGCGCCGGATGCCGTCGCGCTTCTCCAGTTCCAGATTGGTCTGCTTCACCTCCTCCAGCAAGGTGGTATCATCCCAGGTGGTGCCGTAGTGAACCGTGGTGACATTGGTAGTCGCCCCCATCGGCTTGAACTCCTTGGTATACTTCTCCCGGCTAACATCCTGAGATTCATCCACCTCCAAAAGTAAATGGGCAGTATTGCCCACCACATTAGCCGACTCATCCGCCGAGAGGAAGATGGCGCGGGCATTACCCAGCCGGATGATGTAACCCAGCTCGGCTGTCCAGATGCCGGCAAAGCCAGCGCTATTGAGCCGGTCCTTGAGCCGCATCATTGAGATTACCGTCTGCGGCTTAAAGGTAGGCGAGCACTTCACCAGGTTCTTCGGCTGAGCCATATATAGGGTTAAAAGCAGCAGCTCCAGCTGGGCGGATAGCTCGTTCTTGCCTCCCTGGCGCGCCATCTCCACAGAGAAGGTCAGCCCCTTCCTGCCAAAGACACTATCCAGTATCGCCAGGGCCACCTCCCGCTGATAGGGTCGCAGCCGGAACAGGGCAAGCTCACTACTAGATTTGTTTGTCAATGGCGGCTCCGATGCCAATCCCCAGTGGAACGGCGATATCCCTGAGGACATTGCCGATTGCCTCCTTCAGTCCCTTCCGCTGCTCTTTACTAATCTTATACCGGGTGCGAATAAGCCTTTCCAGGGCATTGGTCATATCCACTAGCAGCTTTACATTCTGGGGGTCATTGCCCAGAATGGACTTTATCTTCACCCTCAATAAGGCAATCTCATCATCAATGCCATCAACCCCGGAAGCCAGCTCAAAATCGAGCCGCTCCGCCTCATCGAGGACCCGGGAGTAAAACCCCTGCCGCTTAGTGCTTTGCCGTCTCGTTGAGACGCCTCGGCTTTTGCCTTCTCCTGCCGCCATCTGGTCTACCCCCTTTGCTCAAAATCTTGGCAGTAGCCAAAACAATGGTGTGGGCAGCGAGATCCCACCGCTGCTTTTCCACGGCTAATCTCAGTAGGTTCATGCTCTTCCTCCCATCTCACTGGCATATAGGCAATAATAGCACAAATGTTCTATTTTGGCTACAGGTTTTTGTCATCTTCCCCGGTTGATATTAGGTAATAGCCGTTATAGAATAGCTCGGGGGTAAAATGGGTGTTGCCAAGCAGCTCTATCAGTTGCAGGAACTCGACCAAGAAATTGAGGCTGATGAGCAGGCGTTAAGCCAGAAGGCTAGCCTGCTGGGGCAAAATCAGGCAATATTACAGCTTCAGGCAAAACTGGCTGAGGAGCAAAAGCGGCTTGAGGAACTGAAACACCAGCAGCATTCCGCGGAATGGGAAATAGATGACATCGAAAGCAAGATCAAGGCCGCTGAGGAGCAGCTCTACAGCGGCCGGATAACCAACCCCAAAGAACTGGCCAGCCTCCACCATGAGGTTGACCTGCTGAAGAAGCAGCGCGACCAGCTGGAGACTGACGCCCTGGAGATAATAGAGCGCGTGGAGCAGGCTGAAGCCAGTCTAGCCACTACCAGCAATGAGCTCAAGCAGCTGGAGAACGAGTGGCATAGCCAGCAGCAGCAACTCTCCGCCGAGATAGCTGACCTCCAAGGCAGACTGGCTGACCTCAAGCAACAGCGCCAAAGGCTATCCGGCACCATAGACCCCCAAGCGCTGGAATGCTACGAAAGGATCAGAAAACAGAAACGGCAGCCGGTTGCCCGGGTGGAGCAGGGTATCTGCCGGGGCTGCCGCATATCCCTCCCCTTCAGCGAGCTTCAGCGGGCCAGGAGTGGCCATCTCGTTCAGTGTAGCAGCTGCGGGCGTATCCTGTTCCTGCCCTAAAGAGACGGATGAGCATCACCAAAGCGATAATATGGGTTGACGGGGCTGCCCGGGGCAACCCGGGCCCGGCAGCCATTGCCGCCATTATCAGGGATGAACAGGGCAGGCTTATCACCAGCCTCTCCCGCCGCATCGGTGTTACCACCAACAATCGGGCTGAATACCAAGCCGTCATTGCTGCCCTGGAAAAGGCGATAGATTTAGGGGCCCGGCTGGTTCAGGTAAAATCAGATTCGGAACTGGTGGTAAACCAGCTCAACGGCAGATACCGGGTGAAAAAGGCTGAGTTAAAACCGCTATACCAACGGGTGCGGCAGCTGCAAGGCTCACTGGAGGGGTTCACCATCAGTCACCTGCCCCGCGAGCAAAACCGAGAGGCCGATAGGCTAGCTAATAAGGCACTGGATCTACCCGGCTGATTTCCACCCTCTCGCTATTGACTAACCGCACCCTTAATACTACACTATTACTGGGTCAAGTAAACCGGGTGGCCGCCCTGAGATATCAGGGAGGAAAGTCCGAGCTCCACCGGGCAGGATGCTGGGTAACGCCCAGGAGGGGT
>CAZAYK010000011.1:0-15925 GCA_964489415.1 uncultured Dehalococcoidaceae bacterium
GCAATCCATATTCCCGGGCTTGGTCAATGGCTATCTGGGCATTCCTTACCGCCAAGGGATATTCATTACGGACGTAGATATAGCCCTGGTGGCTGCCAATGGCATAGGCGCCGATGATCATTCCCTCCAGAACGCTATGTGGATTTCCCTCAATCAGGCTCCGGTCCATATAGGCGCCGGGGTCACCCTCATCAGCGTTGCAGATGACATACTTGGTATCCCCGCTGGCCCGGCGGGTGCTTTCCCACTTGACACCAGTGGGGAAGCCACCACCGCCACGCCCCCGCAAACCGGATCTCTTGACCTCTTCAATTACCTGCTCTGGAGACATACTGAATAGTGCCTTTCCCAGGGCAGCATAGCCACCCACCGCGATATAATCCTCAATGACGGTGGGGTCAATAAGACCATTGTTGCCGAAGACGAGCCGGGTCTGCTTCTTATAGAAGGGGACATCAGGCTCATTGATTATCTTCATGCCTGTCTCCGGGTCAGTGAACAGGAGCCGGTCCACAACTTCCCCATTAACGATGGTCTCGGCAAGTATTTCCGGGACATCGCTGGTCTTCACCCGCTGATAGAAAATATTCTGCGGTTTGATAACCACCAGCGGGCCCCGCTCACAGAACCCGTGGCAACCGGTAGTTCTAAGGTCAACGCTACCGGCCAGGCCCTGCCGCTCAATCTCCTCCCGGAAGGCGGCGGTTACCGCCTCGAAACCGTGGGCACGGCATCCCGTCCCGCCACAGATGGTAATGCAGGTTTTATGGGGATCCCTGCGGGCAACTATTGACTCCCTCAGGGCTTCCAGTTCCGCTAACGACTTTATCTTGGTCACGGGTGATAGCCTCCACTAGCTAGCTATACTTCTTCAGCACATCCCTGATTTTTTCCGTGGTCATCTCACCATGATACTCATTATCAATGACAACCATCGGCCCTAAGGCACAGGCACCAACACAGTTCACCCTCTCTAGGGTGAACCTAAGGTCCTTGGTGGTTTCACCGGCTTTTATCCCCAGGTCTCGCTCCAGCTTGTCCAAAATCTTCATAGCCCCCCTCACATGGCAGGCGGTACCCAGGCAAACATTAATCAGGTGACGCCCCCGTGGTTCCAGGCTGAACGCCTTAAAGAAGGTGGCGACACTATATACCTGACTCAGCGGAACCGCCAAGCCCTGGCTGACCTGCCTTAAGGCTTCCTGGGGCAGGTAATTATACCTCGTCTGCACATCTTGCAGAATGGAAACCAGCATTCCCGGGTCATTTTGGTATTTCTTTAATATCTGGCGGATCTCGCTCCTTAGTTCTTTAGTCGCCGTGTCCATTCCTTGTCTTCTCCACAAGCCTAAAGTATTCTTCCTTTACTCTTTGCTGTATCAGGTCAATAGTATCATCACTCAGGTGCCGGAACCTTCCCTGCAGCTTCATATAGTCTTTCACTGGCCGTAGCCGGGGCACTTCCACGCTCAACTTATACTTCCCGTTCTCCACTTCGTAGAGCGGGAATATCCCCGTTTCCACCGCCAGCCGGCCCAGCTTGATCGTCAGGTCAGTAGCGCATCGCCAGCCTGTGGGGCAGACGGACAAGATATGAATGTAGGCCGGCCCCGGTACCGCCAAGCCTTTGGCTACCTTGTCAATCAAATCGAAGGGGTAGCTGGGGCAGGCGGTAGCCACATAGGGTATATTGTGGGCGATGGCAATCGCGGGCATATTCTTCTTCCAGCTGAACTGACCGAGGCTAACCTTACCCGCTGGTGAGGTGGTGGTGGAAGCACCAAAGGGGGTAGCTGAAGACCGCTGGATACCCGTGTTCATGTAGGCTTCATTATCGAAGCAGAGATAGAGGAAGTCATGCCCCCGCTCCATAGCTCCGGATAGCGCCTGGAGCCCGATATCACTGGTACCACCATCACCAGCAATGCCCACCACCTTAACCTCACCTCTGGGGCCCCTCCCTTTCCGCTTCATGGCTTTGATGCCCGCCTCAATGCCCGAAGCCACGGCAGCGGTATTCTCAAACAGGGTATGTATCCAGGGAAGACGCCATGAGGTATAGGGGAGCTGCGACGCGACAATTTCCATACATCCGGTAGCATTAACGACGATGACATTATCCCCCAGTGCTTTGCAGGCTAATCTCACCGCCAGGGCTTCGCCGCAGCCGATGCAGGCACGGTGACCGGGAACAAATGATTCCTTTTTGCGGAGCAACCGGGGAACATAAACGGCATACTTTTCCATTATTCCCTCACCCCGAATATCTCAAATTCATTCTCGCTGCCCTTGTCGGCTATCTCCATGCCGCGGCTAATTATCTCCGCAAACCCCTCCACGCTAATATCTCGGCCCCCCAGCCCACCCACAAAGCTGACTATCTTCGGTCTCCTGGTTTCATTGTAGAGAGCCGCCTTGATTTCCGAGCAGACGGGTCCCCCCGGCCCGCCGAAGGAAAGGGCTCTGTCCAGCACGATGAGGACGCTGGCCTCCCGGACTGCCTGACGTAGTTCCTCAAAGGGAAAGGGCCGCCACAAGCGCAACCTTATCAGCCCCACATCCTTACCTTCCCCCCTCAGCTTGTCCACAGCAACCATTGCCGTTTCACTGAAGCTCCCCATGGTAAGTAACAGAACCTTGGCCCCCTGGCTATGGTAGTGTTCTACCGGGGAGTAATAACGCCCAAAGGTCCGGCCAAACTCCTGCCAGCACTCCAGAATCACCGGCTTAGATGCCCGGAGGTTCCTTTCTTGGGCCCATTTTGCCTCGGAATAGATGATCGGCGGACCAAAGTCACCCATGGCCACCGGCCTATCCGGATCCAGGGGTAAGGGGTACTGATTGGGGGGCAAAAAGTTATCAACCTCCTCCGCTTCGGGAAGGAGGATGGGTTCAATCACATGGGTCAGGTGGAAGCCATCCACGTGCACCATCACGGGCAGCAGCACCCTCTTGTCCTCGCCAATACGGAAGGCACAGAGAATATTGTCCACTGCCTCCTGCCCGTTCTCGGTAATTATCTGTATCCAGCCGGTATCCCGCACTGCCATCATATCAGAATGGTCCCCCCAGACGCTCAGCGGTGCTGACAGCGCCCGATTTGCCACCGCCATCACTATCGGCAGCTGCATGGATGATGCCACATACAGTACTTCATGCATCAGCTCCAGCCCCTGTCCGGCAGTAGCGGTAAAGGTCCGGGCGCCGGCGGCGGCAGCCCCAAGGCAAGCACTCATCGCCGAGTGTTCTGATTCCACCGGGATAAATTCCGCATTCAGTTCACCATCAGCCACCAGCTCCGCCAGGTGCTCGACAATATGGGTCTGGGGAGTAATGGGATAGGCAGCAATGACATCAGCATTAGCCAGCTTGACGGCATCCCCGATGGCTACGGAAACTTCAATCCCTCTTCGTATTGCCATTATTCCTCCTCCACCACCATGGTTATCACCCCGGGCCAGCACTCCCGGGCACAGATCCCGCAACCCTTACAGTAATATAGGTTGGCCACAAAATAACCTTCATCATTCTGCTCAATACACCCCTCGGGGCAGAAAAGCTGGCAGATTCCGCATTTGATACATTTACGGAAATCATAGACGGGGCGCTGCGAACGCCAGGCACCTGTCTGGTACTGGCGGGCATTTCCCGGCTCAGTGACAATGGCACCAATGCCGATATCCCTCCAGGTTAATTCTCCCTCTGTCTTGGCCATTTATTGCTCCTCCACCGCGGTTTCTTCATAAGCTCGCTTCATGGCGGTTATGTTTCGCTCAGCTAACCGGCCAAAACGCCTGTGCAATGGTTCAACTACTGATTCCAGCGTGACGACATTGGTAGCCCGGATTAAGGCACCAAGCATGGTGGTATTGACGATGGGCACCCCCAGCAGCTCCCGGGCAATCCTCATTGCGTCAACCGTGGCCAGTTTCCCAGTGATGCCAAGTTCTGACCTGATCTGCTCCGCCGTTTTCCGGGTGTTAATAACCACAATGCCGTTGTCTTTCAATCCTGAACTAACATGGACAATGGACAATAATCCCGGGTCAAGCACCACCACCACATCGGGTTGGGTTACCTCAGCCCGCCTGCGGATGGGCTGGTCAGGGCTGATCCGGTTAAAGGCTAAAACCGGGGCACCCCTCCGCTCTGGACCGAAGCTGGGGAAAGCCTGGGCATATTTGCCTTCGCTGATGGCAGCCTGAGCCAGAAGTTCGGCAGAGGTAACCGCGCCCTGCCCACCCCGCCCATGCCACCTGATTTCTAGCATCTTGGTCATAGTTACCCTCTTGTTCTTCTATAACACCAAACGCCCCTGGAGCGACTCGAACGCTC
The DNA here is from genome assembly GCA_964489415.1 of uncultured Dehalococcoidaceae bacterium. Taxonomy (GTDB): domain Bacteria; phylum Chloroflexota; class Dehalococcoidia; order Dehalococcoidales; family RBG-16-60-22; genus CAZAYK01. Next base: position 4,336 of record CAZAYK010000011.1, read on the forward strand.
GCACCCAGCTCCGGGGGCTGGTGCTCTATCCAGCTGAGCTACAGGGGCACACTGGAAACAGTATATCTCATCAGCCATCGTAAAAGCAAGATTTGACTTAATTTAGTGGAAGAAGATGAACAGGGCTATTGTTCCCACCGCCATCGGCACCAGTGCCCCCCAGACACCAATCTTGAGCCAGTACTTGAGAGACATGTGATAACCCTTCCTAGTTTCCAATATGCCCAAAGCCACAATATTGGCTGTTGAACCTACCATGGTCATATTGCCGCCATAGCAACTACCGAAGAGAAGCGCCCACCAGAGCACCGGACTGCCTACCTTTGGCGTAAGGCTCTGCAGGACCGGAGCCATAGCGGCTACCACCACCACGTTATCCATCGCTGCCGAGGTAAACCCGGAAAGCCAGAGAATAAGCGTGGTGAGAACTGCACCACCACCACCCCCACCAGTGAGGTTGGAGAGAGCATCGGAAATCACATCAGTAAGACCAACATATTTCAGAGCCCCGGCTTTGGCAAATAAGAACATGAAGAATACCAGCGTCCACCAATCAACATCCTTCTGGATGAAATCACGGGCCTGGCGGCGTTTCCACAGCATTACTACCCCTGCCCCAGTGATTGAGGTGGCCACCAGCAGGGTATTATGTTGCAGCCCCAGCATAATCTCGAAACGATGGTGCAGGGCAAGGGAAATGATGACCAGGATAAAGAGAATGGAACTGCCGGTAAAGAGCCTCCTATCTTTGATGGCAGCCCACCGTTCTACCCAGCCGGTTTCACTGGCTTTGGGCTTAGCGTGAACCTTCTCCCTGAGCTGGCGCAGGTCACCGCGCTGCCACAGCAGGACAATAATAATAACTAGAATAAGTGAGACCAGACCTACCGGCAGAGCGGTGGCCAGGAAGTCCTCAAAGGTCAACCCTGACCTTAACGCAATCAGAATACCTATCGGGTTACCCAGTACCGTCCACGAGCTGCCGATATTGGTAGCCAGCACCACGGAGATAACGTAGTTTACTGGATTGACCTCAAAGAAGTCACACATGTCAAGCACCAGTGCGGTGACAAAAAGTATTGAGGTAACCTCGTCCACCAGGGCGGCCATCAGTGCCGCCAGAAAGAGGATCATTGCCATCAGGCGGTTAGGCTCAAACCTAGAGATTATTAATCCTCGGGTCAGCAGCCAGCGGAAGAAACCGGACTGCCGCAGCAGCCCGACGATAATCATCATTCCCACCAGAAACAGGATGACATCCAGGCTCATAAACTGGATGGTGTGCTCCAGGTCAATGGTACCGGTCAGCAACAGCAAGACGATGCCGATAAAGGCAATAGCCACCCGGAATCTCCAGAACATAAGGGTACCAATGACCAGGGCTAAGAAAATGGTGCCGGCCAGGGTTTGCCGCATATCATGCAGCCCAAAATAGAGCCCAATACCAATGGCGACATTGATCACTATGAAGATGATAAATTGCTTAACAGTGCCGACTACTTCCTTACCTTCAAATTCGGCAATCTCATATTCGTCCATGACCCCGGTTACCTAACCGACAAATTTTTTCAAAACACCTGGTGACTTATCCCAAAGCAGGCGAAATAACCCCACTATTATAGAATAACTTGCCCATTCTCGGCAAATATTGACATTTCTCCCCCGTGCCAATAAAGTATTTAAGTAGCCAATGGAGTGAATTTTGGTCTGGCTTAAGTTCATCATCTGCCTGCTGATAGTTTTTTTCTCGGGGAGAAAGGTCGCCAAATACGGGGACATTATTGCTGATAGAAGTGGACTGGGTGGGGTGTGGATTGGGGTTATCCTTATTTCCCTGGTTACCTCGCTGCCGGAATTCTTTACCGGGGTAAGTGCGGTAATCCTGGTTGACGCCCCGGATCTAACGGTAGGCGACCTTCTCGGAGCAAATGCCTTCAATCTATTCAATCTCGCCCTCCTTGACATTATCCATCAGAATAATTCTATCCTGGCCTCAATCCGAACCACCCACCGGCTGACCGGCTGGTTTAGTCTGCTGCTGGTGCTGGTGGTGGCCATCTCCATCTTCGTCAGCCACCAGCTCCATCCCATGAGCCTGGGGTGGATCGGCTGGTATACGCCCCTCATTGTCCTTCTCTACCTAGTTGCGGTGAGAACCATCTTCCTTCATGAGCGGGGCCTGCCGCCATTCCCCGAAGTTGAAGCCTATCAACACGAGCCTACCCCAAGGGTTTATCTCTATTTTGCCACCGCGGCGGTGTGCATCATTGGTGCCGGTATCTGGTTGCCCATGATCGGGAAGGAAATTGCCCTGGTCCATGGCTGGAATCAGAGCTTTATTGGCAGCCTTTTCCTTGCCTTTACCACCAGTCTCCCGGAGATTTCTGTTTCCTTCGCGGCAATGAGAATTGGGGCTACCGATATGGCGGTGGCCAACATGATTGGCAGCAATCTGTTTAATATGACGATAATTCCAGTGGGTGACCTGCTCTACCTGAAGGGGCCGATGCTGGCTTCAGCATCGCCGAGCCATCTGGTCACTGCCCTGGCGGTAATAGTGATGACCCTCTTGGTAATTGCCGGGGTGCGTTTCCGGCCCAAGAGATTTTTCCGGCTAAGCTGGTGGAGCCTTCCCGTGATCGCCTTATTCCTGTTAAACGCCTACTTTGGTTTCACCATTGCTTAAGCCGATGCTATAATAAAGGTGCGGTAGAAGAATTATTGCCATGGCAACATCACGGGATTCACTAACGGCAGTCATTCTCGCCGGTGGCCCGGGGACACGGCTTCAGCCGCATACCGATGCCACCCCCAAACCGATGGTTCCGGTAGTGAACAGACCATTCCTCGAGCATACCATTGCCTACCTGAAGAAGTACGGCATTGACAACATCATCGTAACCCTAAGCTACCTGCCCCAGGTTGTCCAGGATTATTTTGGTAATGGCAACCATCTGGGTATCCGGCTAACCTATTGCTTGGAGGAAAGCCCCCTGGGTACCGCTGGGGCGGTAAAGAATGCCGCACCCTATCTTGATAGCACCTTTATTGTCCTTAATGGTGATGTCTTTAGCACTGACCTGGATATCGCTGCCATGGTTGCCTTTCACCGGCACCACGGGGCTCAGGCCACCATCGCCTTAACCTGGGTGGAAAATCCGTCTGCCTTTGGGGTGGTGGAGGCCAACAGTGAGGGGAGGGTTACCCGCTTTGTGGAGAAACCCCGCCCGGAGCAAATAACCACCAACTGGATAAATGCCGGTACTTATGTTGTTGAGCCGGATGCCCTGAAACATGTGCCGGCAAACCGCCACTACATGTTTGAGAACGGGCTTTTCCCCAAGCTCCTCGAGCGGGGCGAAGCGGTATATGGCTATCCCTTCCGTGGTTACTGGCTGGATATGGGTACTGAAGAAAAATACCTCAGCCTGAACCTTGACCTGCTCCTGGCCAGGGTGAGCAGCCCGCTCCTCCCCAACCTGGACCCGGATAAAATATCCAGTGATGATGGTGTCTTCATCCACCCCTCAGCCCAGATAGTGGCTCCGGTAGTGATTGGCAGCAACTGCAGGATAAACCAAAATGCCGAGATTAGGGGCCCGGTGATTATCGGGCCCGACTGCTGGATAGGCAAGGATGCCCTAATTGAGAGGACAGTAATCTGGCCAGGCATCCACATTGCCGATGGCACTATCTGCCGGCAAATGGTTATCAGTAGTAACAATCAGCTTGTCCAGGGTAAGGCCACTCCCTAAAGTGGCCCGCCTACCCTGCGTGAACTACCATTAACCACAAGAAGAGCGGATATACTTCGGTGGCTAGATAAGGAGCATTGATGACGACAAACGACGTTTCTCAAAATGAGCCGCCCAATGAGGCAGGAAGCAAGGTGGTAACCTTTCAATGCCAATCCTGCGGCCGGCTTAAGCGAATTGAAGAGATGAGGGTGCTCACCAGATTTTTCCCGTTGCTGGTGATATGCAATGACTGCGAGCAGAAAATGCTGTAAACATCAGGGGAGGCTGGAATGGCGAAGAAGCTTGGTAAAATAGAAAAGCCGCAAGCCGAGAAATTCAAGAGAGGCCGCAAGCTATACTTTATCCCCCTCCTCTATCGCGGTGCTGAGTCCCCCGCCGAGTATCTGGAAAAATACGACAAGTACTGGAGACAAGTTGAAGATCAGATCGGCCAACTGGAGGCAAAGCTGGGCAAGGTTAACCGAGTATACCATGAATTAATCCCGGAGGGAGGGGAGGGGGGGTGTGAGGCAATAAAAGAACTTAATGAGAATAGCTATCAAATCGCCAAGGCCTGCCTCAATAAAGGAGCCCAGCTGGAGCCCATTGAACAAGCCGAGCTACTCACCGAGTTCCTCGACTGGAGCAAGTGCCTGGCAGTAGGCTTACAGAACCAGCAGGTGCTCACCAAGGTCTACGAGTGCTATACCGAAGTCAGCAAGAAGAGAAATGAATATATCAGTGGGCAAATTGATGCTACATTGCAAGCGGATGAAATTGGCATCCTGCTGATGAGAGAGGGGCACCAGGTACAGTTTCCCACCGATATTCAGGTATTTTATGTCGCCCCGCCAGCTCTGGACGAGGTTAAGCGGTGGCTACGAGAGCAAAAATAGCTTAGTTCTCTACTTACCGTAAATGGAGGCTACCTTTTATCCAGCTCTTCCTGAGACTCCTTGAGGGTGATAGTCCCCTCGGCTACCGTTAACACATCCTCCGGCACGAGGAATAGGTCTTTAGCCGGTGCCGGCCGGCGCACTATGAACTTCCTAATTTCCCCGGTCCAGGTATCGCGGGCGAGGTGGTCAACCTTCCCCAGAACCTGGCCCTCCCGGTCCCTCACCTCAGCACCAATCCCTATCTCCAATTCACACCACCTGCTGTTGAGCCAGCTTGGCTTTTTGCCGCCAACAAGAAAGAAAAGCTGGATACCGCCAGCTTTACCCGCATTATAACAAAGGCCATTCAGCACTGTCAACGAGGGTGATGTTACCTAAATGGCCTTGCCCTGGGACGCGTTTTGATGTAGAATTTTGAAGCTGGGAGAGGTGTCCGAGTGGTTTATGGTGCCGCTCTCGAAAAGCGGTCTCCGTGTTTAACGGAGCGTGGGTTCGAATCCCACCCTCTCCGCCATGAGTCGGGCAGGTATTAGCCCTTTAACCAAAGAAGAGTAACCTCCACAGATTGCGGAGAGGTGCTGGAGTGGCCTATCAGGCACGCCTGGAGAGCGTGTGTAGCCTTTGGCTACCGTGGGTTCGAATCCCACCCTCTCCGCCACCCCCGTTGATATCTCTTCCCACCCTACCGCCCTCGCATCATCAGCGGCTATTCCCCAAATATATATCCCCACCACCTCAGCAATCACGCACCTATTTCTTTTCCTTAGGATACTCGTGCTTGGTGCGCTTGCTGATGGCATCAGCCTTGGAAAGCAGCAAAATCAGGGTACCCAGACATACCAGGAAAATACCGATGCCGATGGGTGCCCCCCACCCCAGTACTAAGAATAGGTCTCCGGCCATTGTTCCGCCTCCTATCTCTCCAAAATTGCTATTCGCGTATTATGGCAGCCAATAATACACAATAATACAATATATATACCCCTTTTCACAAAATAAGCCGAATTGTCATCAGCCTACCCCTATGCTAGAATTGAATTGCTTTGAACGAGGATGCTAAATACTGGGTGGGCTTTAACCTTATTCCCGGTATAGGCCGGGTGAAACTAACCCAGCTGGAGAACTACTTCGGCAATCTGGAAGATGCCTGGAAGGCGCCTCCCGCCGAGTTAAAGCGTGCCGGTCTGGACAGCAGCTCCATACAGGCGATTACTTCCCGGCGCCCCGATATTTCCCTGGAGGCAGAGCTGGAAAAGCTGGAGCGGTCTGGGGTGACGGCAATCAGCTATCATGACCCGGCCTATCCCTCACGGCTCAGGGAGATATATGACTACCCACCGCTAATCTATGTCCGCGGCTCACTGCTTGCTGAGGATGAATGGTGCCTGGCTGTAGTCGGCACGCGGCGGGCATCAGTTTATGGTAGGCAGGTAACCGAAGAAATAGTAACCGACCTCGCCCAGAGCAAGATTACCATTGTCAGCGGTCTGGCGAGGGGAATTGATACCATAGCTCACCGGAGTGCGTTGGCCGCGGGGGGTAGAACAATCGCCGTCTTTGCCTGTGGTCTTGACATTGTTTACCCTGCCGAGAATGCTGACCTGGCACGCAGTATCATCCAGCAGGGAGCCCTGATCAGTGAATACCCGCTGGGCACCAAGCCCAGGGCAGAGTACTTCCCCCGGCGCAACCGAATTATGAGCGGGCTTAGCTTGGGCGTACTAATTATCGAAGCCGGCAAGACCAGTGGCGCGCTGATTACGGCCAGTATGGCACTGGAACAGAACCGTGAGGTGTTTGCTGTCCCGGGCAGTATCCTGTCGCCAGCAAGCCGGGGGACCAATCACCTAATCCAAGAGGGGGCCAAGCTGGTTACTGACTATACCGATATCCTCGAGGAATTAAACCTGATGACGGTAGCCCGCCAGATGGAAATGAAAGAGATCATACCCGCCTCCGAGACTGAGTCCATATTACTCAGGGGACTAGGTGCCGAGCCAACCCATATTGATGAGCTCTGCCGCAACAGTGGCTTGCCGGCAGCAACGGTCAGCAGCACACTGGCAATGATGGAGCTCAAGGGATTGGTCAGGCAGGTAGGGACGATGAATTACGTGCTGGTCCGGGAGGCCAGAGAGGAATACCGGGTTAGGGTAGACTAGTTACCATGAGCAAAGAATTGGTGATTGTAGAATCACCAGCCAAGGCCAGAACCCTGAGCAAGATTCTGGGAAGCAGTTACCACTTTAAGGCTTCCCTGGGTCATGTCCGGGACCTGCCGAGGAGCCGGATTGGGGTTGATGTAGCCAATGGCTTTACCCCCCAATACGTCGTGCCCCGAGCCAAGATGAAGCTGGTTAACGAACTCAAGAAGGCAGTCAGAGCAGCCTCGGCGGTATATCTCGCCACCGATCCTGACCGTGAGGGTGAGGCCATCGCCTGGCACCTCACCGAGGTAACCCGAACCGACCAGATACCCTACCACCGGGTTACCTTCCATGAGATAACCGAGGCCGCGGTCAAAGATGCCTTCCAACATCCCCGGGGCATAGACATGCCGTTGGTCAATGCCCAGCAGGCAAGGCGTGTTCTGGACAGATTGGTGGGCTACAAGTTGAGCCCGCTGCTGTGGCAGAAGGTAAGAAAGGGTCTCTCCGCAGGTAGGGTGCAATCAGTAGCGGTGAAGATTATTGTTGACCGGGAGCGGGAAATACAGGAATTTGTCCCCGTGGAATACTGGAACATAGAGGCAGAACTGAGCAGGAAGACTGAAGAGGCAACCTTCAGGGCAACATTAATCGGCCTCAGCGATGGCACCAAGCTGGATATTCCCCACCAGGAAGAGGCGGCCCGAATCAAGAATGAACTGGAACGGGCAGCTTACACCGTGGCCGGGGTCAGCACCAAAAAGGCCATCCGCCAGCCAGCACCGCCGTTTACCACCAGCACCCTGCAGCAGGAAGCCTGGCGCAAGCTCCACTTCACCGCCAAACAGACCATGACCATTGCCCAGCAACTGTATGAGGGGCTGCCCCTAGGTGCCGAAGGCAGTGTCGGCTTGATTACCTATATGCGCACCGATTCTACCCGGGTGGCCAGCTCGGCAATTGATGAAGCCAGGGAATTTATTAGAGAGCGGTATGGTGAGCAATATCTCCCGGCCCAAGCCCGTATTTTCCGCAAAAGCGTGAAGGGGGCTCAGGAGGCGCACGAAGCAATCCGCCCCACCCAGATCCACCGAGAGCCCGGCCAAATCAAGAAGTATCTTAACGCCAGCCAGTATAAGCTCTATGAGCTCATCTGGAAACGGATGGTTGCCAGCCAGATGGCAGCGGCCATCTTCAGGAATACTACTGTTGATATTGATGCCAAACTCCCCGAAACCGGCTATCGGTTAAGGGCCTCAAGCTCGGTAAATGTCTTTCCCGGATTCATCACCCTTTACAGTGAAGGGAAGGATGAGGCCGGTGACGAAGAGAAAGCCCCCCTACCCCACCTGGCCCAGGGTGATGAGCTCAAGCTCATCGGGGTTTATCCGGAACAGCACTTTACCCAGCCGCCGCCCCGCTTCACCGAGGCCACCCTGGTTAAAGCACTGGAGCAATGGGGCATCGGCCGCCCCAGCACCTATGCTCCCATCATATCCACCATTCAGGAGCGGGAGTACGTCACCAAGGTGAAGGGGGTGTTTCAGCCTACTGAGCTGGGAATTGTGGTGAATGATTTGCTCAACCAATACTTCCCGGAGATTGTCGACGTTAAATTCACCGCCACCATGGAAAATAGATTAGATGCCATCGCCAATAATCAGGCAAACTGGGTAGACGTGGTGCAACGGTTTTATACGCCGTTTGCCCAGGACCTACAGAAGGCGCTACAGCGGATAAAGAGGATAACCCTAGCTGATGAGCTGACTGATGAGGTATGTCCTCAGTGCGGTAAGCCCCTGGTGGTGAAAACAGGGCGCTTCGGCAAGTTCCTCGCCTGCAGCGGCTATCCCGATTGCAAATATACCAAATCATATCAGGTCAGGATTGGGGTTAACTGCCCTGAGTGTGGCGCTGAGCTAATACAGAGGAGGAGTAAGAAGAAGCGGATCTTCTATGGCTGCAGTAACTATCCGGAATGCCAGTTTGCCACCAATCTCAAGCCCCTGCCCCAGCCCTGCCCTGAGTGTGGCGGATTGCTCACCCAGTATGGAGTGGGGCGGACGAAGTGCCTCAACTGCGGCTATAAAGGCAGACTACCCCAGGATTAGCCAATGTCAGACATATTTAATGAGCTACTGAAAAGATTTAGAGATTATCTCCATGCCGAACGTAACGCATCACCATGTACCATTCGCACCTATGAAGCTGCGTTACGGGAATTCTTCACCTTCCTCGGCACCAGGAAGATAGCCTCGCCAGAGGGGGTTGACCGGAATATCTGGCGCATTTATCTATCCCACCTCAGGGAAGCCGGCCTGGCCAAGGCAAGCATTGCCTGCAAACAATCGGCCATACGTTCCTTCTTCCGTTATCTGGAGAGGGAAGGCATCATACCCCTAAACCCGCTAAAAAAGGCACCTTCCCCCAAGCTGGACAGGCGGCTGCCCTCGTTCCTTACCGTGGAGGAAACGGTGCGGCTGCTGCAATCCCCTGACCTATCCCAGCCGGTGGGCCTGCGTGACCGTGCCCTGCTGGAACTACTCTATGCTTCCGGTCTCCGGGTGAGCGAACTGGTCAATCTGGATGTGGAGCAGGTCAACTTTATTACCAATGAAATCCGTGTCTGGGGGAAGGGGAGCAAGGAGCGGGTTGTCCTCATGGGTAAACCAGCCGCTGAGGCATTGAGCGATTATATCAAGCATGGCCGCCCCAAGCTCCTCGGCAGGCAAAAGAGTCCCGCCCTGTTTCTCAATCGCTACGGGGGGCGCCTGGCGGCGCGAAGGGTGCAAAAAATAGTAGAGAAATACTCCAAGAACATAGATAAGAAGGTTCACCCCCATATGCTGCGCCATACCTTTGCTACCCATCTCCTTGACGGTGGAGCCGATTTAAGAGTGGTTCAGGAACTGCTGGGGCATACCCAGCTATCCTCAACCCAGATTTATACCCATGTCACCCGGAGCCAGGCACGGAAGATTTACCTCTCTGCCCATCCCATGGCACGGAGAAGGAAGGATGACAAGCAAGACTGACCGCTTACACAAACTGCGCCGCAGGCTGGCTGAGCAGGAAGTCAGCGCCATCCTCATCTCACAGCCGGAAAATAGATATTATCTTTCCGGATTTAGCGGTTCCGCCGGCTTTCTGCTAATCACCGAGGCAAAGGCAATCCTGGCTACTGATTTCCGCTATCTAGAGCAAGCCAGAAGACAAGCACCGGAATTCGAGATTTTCCCGATAACCCATGATTTGGCCCGCTGGTTTCCGGAGCTGGTCTCCGGATTAAACCTGAGGAACCTGGGGGTAGAGAGTGGGCATATTACCCTGGCCCTTTATCATCAACTTGAGAAGATAGCCCATAAGTGTAAGCCCAAGATTAACCTTATCCCCCTAGATGGGCTGGTGGAATCCCTGCGGGCGGTAAAGGAGCCGGAAGAGATCGGGCTCATCTCCCAAGCAGCTGCCATCACTGATGCCGCCTTCAGCCACATTGAGGCGATAATTCGGGCCGGTATGAGTGAGGCAGAAGTAGCCTGGGAAATAGAAAGATTCATCCGGGAGCAGGGCAGCCTGCCAGTACCGTTTGACATCATTGTTGCCTCCGGTGCCAATGCAGCCCTGCCCCATGCTACACCCTCATCACGCAAGGTAGGTTATGGCGAGCCAATATTGATTGACATTGGCGCCAGGGTTGGAGGTTATTGCTCCGACCTGAGCCGCACCATCTGTCTTCGCCCTGATGATACCTTTAGAAAAATATACCAGGTTGTCCTTGACGCCCAGATGGCAGCAATGTCTATAATAAGGGAGGGTATCACCGGGGAAGAGGCCGATAGCGCTGCCCGGACCGTTATTCAGCAGGCAGGCTATGGGGAGGCCTTTGGGCATGCCCTGGGTCATGGTATCGGGCTGGCCCCACATGAGTTGCCCCGGCTTGGCCCGGGCTCAAGGGAATTGCTTACCTCGGGGATGGTGTTCACCATTGAACCCGGCATTTATCTCCCCGGCTGGGGGGGAGTCCGGATTGAGGATGTGGTGGCCATAGAGGAGGGCAGAATCAAAGTGATTTCCCAAGCAAGGAAGGGATAACATGATAGGCGCTACGGAACTAAGAAGAGGGGTTATCATTGAACTGGATGACAAGCTGTATCAGGTTATGGAATACCAGCATGTCAAGATGAAAAGAACGGCTCTGGTCCGGGTTAAGCTCCGTGATATTAATGCCGGCCACACTATTGAACGGACCTTCCAGTCTGACGACAAGCTGGTTAGGGCACGCCTGGATTCAAGGACAATGCAGTACCTGTACAATGATGGCGATCTTTATTACTTCATGGATACGGAGAGTTTCGAGCAGATGCCGCTCAGCGCCAGCCAACTGGGTGATGCCCTTAACTATTTGACCGAGGGTGTTGTGGTTGAGGTATCAACCTATAAGGGTGAGATTATCGGGGTGGAACTGCCCATTACCGTTGACCTTAAGGTAGTTGAGAGTGAGCCTGGCTTCAAGGGAGATACCGCCACCGGTGGCTCCAAGCCGGTGAAGCTGGAAACCGGCCTCACCATCCAGGTTCCCCTGTTCATCAACGAGGGTGATATCGTTAAGGTTGACACCCGCACTGGTAGCTACCTAGAAAGGAGTGGCTAGACGAGCCAAATTGCTGAAGGCTGACCTGCATATTCACACCGAGTATTCAATGGACTGCGAGTCATCATTGGAGAAGATTATTGACCGCTGCCGGGAACTGGGCATTAACTGCATTGCCATTGCTGACCACGGCACTGCCGAGGGGGCACTGAAGAT
>CAZAYK010000012.1:0-14942 GCA_964489415.1 uncultured Dehalococcoidaceae bacterium
AGGTGTAAGCACAGTAATGTGTTTAGCTTAGCGGTACTAATGGCCGAGGGCTTGATCCGGGGACTTCCTATTCAGCTGTTAGCGTACAGATGTGGGCCCGATGACTGCCGTGAGGGGCAACCCCGGGTGGGGGATGGATTATTGACGGGCCCATTTGTTTTGAATAGACTGTGGTAGGGCAGGCCAGGTCAAGCAGACCGGGTGACCGCTCGCCGCAGGCGGGAGGAAAGTCCGAGCTCCACCGGGCAGGATGCTGGGTAACACCCAGGAGGGGTGACCCTACGGAAAGTGCCACAGAAACATACCGCCAGCGGCTGGCTGAAGGTAGCCAGTGCGGGCAAGGGTGAAATGGTGAGGTAAGAGCTCACCAGCGGCTGGGAGACCAGCCGGCTGGGCAAACCCCATCCGGAGCAAGGCCAAGCAGGGGACAAAAGGACGCCCGGCCTGTCCCCGGGTTGGCCGCTTGACCCTGGTGGTAACATCAGGGCTAGATGAATGGTCACCGCTCTGGGCAGGGTAACCGGCTCAGAGTACAGAACTCGGCTTACAGGTCGGCTTGGCCTGGTTTGAGGAGCAAACCAGTCTCATCGCTGGGGGTAATAACTAATGAAGGCATTAGCCCTCCTATCCGGCGGCCTGGATAGCGTCTTAGCCGTCAAGCTAATCCTGGAACAGGGTATTGAGGTTGAGGCGGTGAACTTTGTCTCTCCCTTCGCTACCTGCAATCGAAAGGGCCGGTGCTATTCGGCTGAGGTTAGCCAGAAACTCAACATCCCGCTGAAGACAATAGCCAAGGATGAGGAGTATCTGGAGTTGTTGCGGCATCCCAAGTACGGGTACGGCTCGGGAATGAACCCCTGTATTGATTGCCGGATTTTCATGTTGAGGAAAGCCAAGGAATACGCCGAGCAAACGGGGGCAAAATTTATTTTCACCGGTGAAGTTGTTGGCCAGAGACCGATGTCCCAGCGCCGGAAGGCGCTGGAGCTGATAGAGCGAGAGGCAGGGCTAGAAGGCAAGCTGCTGAGGCCGCTATCGGCAAAGCTGCTGCCGGAAACGGAGGCGGAAAGAATGGGCTGGGTGGACAGGGAGCGCCTCCTCGATATCAGTGGCCGGTCGAGGAAAACACAGTTCAAGCTGGCGGAACAGCTCGGGGTTACTGACTACGCCTGCCCCGCTGGTGGCTGTTTGCTGACGCAAAAGGAATTTGCCGAGAAGGTGAGGCAACTGTTTCAGCACAAGGAAAGGATAACCACCACGGATGTCATGTTACTTAAGATAGGCAGGCACTTCTGGCAGGATGGCAGCCACATAATTGTGGGCAGGAATGAGGCAGAAAACAAGCGCCTTTTGGATTTGAAGAGCGGCGAAGATTATGTCTTTGAGGTGCTCAATTACCCCGGGCCGATAACCATTCTCCAAGGTTCCAAGAGTCCCCCGGCGATTGAATTGGCCGCCAGGCTCACCGCCCGATATTCCGATGCCGAAGCTGACAATGTACTGGTGGAGTGCCGCAAGGATGGGGACAGGGAGAGGGTTGTCATCGAAACTGCCAACCCTGGGGACAGGGCCTCTTAGCGGTGGGGGGAAGCCGGTGGTGCCACCACTCTCTCTTTCTACCATGTGGGCCCAGGGCCGGTTCAAGCACATGGCGGAATTCGTGGCTAAGGCCCGGGAATTAGGCTTTACTCATGTCGAGGCCAGCAGCTCGCTATCCCGGGAGATGCTGGACGAGCTCATGGAAACCTCGGTTCCCATTTCAAGCGTACATGCCCCCTGTCCAGCTTCGGTGTCATCACGGGGCATTCCCGTGGCCAGCCTTAGTCTAAGCTCAACCGATGCCGCCGAGCGGCGAGAAGCGGTGCGGGCTGTGAAAAGGACGATAGACATTGCGTCAAGGACAGGGGCGAGGGCGGTCATCATTCATCTGGGGGAGGTGCCGGTTGATGCCGGCTTAGAAGATAAATTGCGTAGCCTGTTTCGGGAGGGGCTTGTCGGTAGTGAGGTCTATGTTAAGGCTAGGGAGCAGCTTATCGCGGAGCGCAGTTCCCGGGCAGCCCGGTATCTTGAACAGGCGGTAAGGAGCCTTGATGAGCTAAGCGAGTATGGCGAGTTAGCCGGGATTAGGCTCGGGCTGGAAAACCGGCTCCATTTCCGGGAGATACCGGACATAAATGAAATGGCGGCACTGCTTGCCCGGGTGGAAGGAAGCACCGTGGGCTACTGGCATGATGTTGGTCATGCTGAGGTGCAGCAGCGGTTGGGATTCAATCGCCACGAGGAGTGGCTACGGTGCTTTGGCCCTAGGATGATCGGCATTCATCTGCACGATGTTACCGGAATCTCCGACCATGGTGTACCCGGCCGGGGTGATGTTGATTGGGGGATGATCGTCAAATACCTCGGGCAGGACGTGATAAGGACCTGTGAGATCAACCAGGGGAATGATGAAGGGTTGGTCAGAGAAGCAGTCCCCTTTCTGGAGAAGATGGGAATAATCGGCAGGGTAAGGTAGCCCCGGGCTTGCTCGGCGGCCGGGAAATAGCTATCCGGGCGTGGCAACTAGGGGAGGGCAATATGGTAGCTGCGGCTTGTTTGGCGGAGGCCCTTGAGGGGGAGATTGCTCGGCAGAACCTGGTGCGGGCAGTGATTCTTGCTGAGCAGCTTAACCGGCCCCAGGACGAGGTCCGCCGTTTACAGGAGCTTGCCTTAGTGCAGATGGCGTGCCAGTACCGCAACGCCCTCGCCACATATAGACTGGCTGGTGACTGGGGGTTTTCCTCAGAGGAGCTGCGAAGCCTCCTGATGAAGGCCGTGGCCGAGCATGAGCGCCGGTGTGGCCAGATTCATTGTGATAAGTGCTATGACCCGGCGACCGGCAATTACCTGACGCTTCGACAGTGGCTGGAGCGCTTTCTCAGGATGAGGGGAAAGGGCGGGTAACCCGAAATGCCCCACCGATGATGAGCCGTATCCCCGGCAGGGTATGGGCGTGCTAATAGGCGTAACATTGGCACCTCTAGTGAAATTCTAGCATTTCTCTAACGTTATTCTAATGGAAGGTTGATTAGACTTGTTAATAAGGTGTTCTGTTGCGGCCTTTCTCCTTGTCCCAGGGGAAGCTAATACCGTGCTGGTGGAGCCGGCAACCAGTGGCTCTACGGTGAGCGTGGCGATAGGGTGATTAATCTTGCCATCTATCAAGGGAAGGCGTGAGATGAATACAATCCAGCCCCACGAGAGGCCCCTGCTTCGGTCAGCTTTCTCCTGATGTTACTCAAGACAGCCCAGAGAGCGGGCTACTGGTTGGGTGTAAGGCTTGCCCGGCACCCAAGCGGGAAAACCGGCGATTTGGGAGGTGAGAGAAATGGTAACACTGGTAGCCACGGTAGGCACCGGTTCGATGGACCTCTATGCCGGCAAGCTGGCGGAAAACCTTGATGTCCCCAAACTCTACACAGACATCTATCAGCGGGTGGCTGAGCTATTCAATATCTCCTTCTTCAATCCTAAGGCAATAAGGGCAGTGGGGCGAGACTGGCAGTTCATCAGGACACTGAATCAGCAAGACAATATCCTCCACCTGCCTAACCAGCACCTGGGGCGTTACGGGCTCTTCCTCAGGGTGCCCTATATCATTACCGTCCATGATCTGATAAGGTACTTTGACTACAAGGGATATAGTACCTTTATCCATCGTCCCAATCTCAGGGATAAGTTCTATCTCTCCTTGGACTACCGGGGGATAAAGAAAGCCGTCAGGATAATTGCCGTGTCCCACTCAACCAAGCGTGACCTGATCCAGCATCTGGGTATCCCGGAGGAGCGTATCTCCGTGGTTTACGAGGGTATTGACCACCGCCTCTTTAAGCCGACCTCCCGTCGGCTGGTGGATTACCCGTATATCCTGTTTGTTGGCTCGGAGCACCCCCGGAAGAACCTGGGGGGACTGCTCCGAGCCTTCGCCATCTTAAAGAGCGAGGGAAGCTTCCCCGGCTTGAAGCTGGTGAAGGTAGGCAAGGCGGGGGGACCGGAGGCGGAATTCAGGAAACATAGCCGGCAACTGATTGATGGGCTGAACATTGCCGGTGATGTTATCTTTACTGATTATATTGCTGAGGCAGACCTGCCTGCCTACTATTCCGGTGCGGAGTGCTTTGTCCTCCCCTCCCATTACGAAGGCTTCGGCTTTCCCCCTCTGGAGGCGATGGCCTGCGGCTGCCCGGTGATTGTGTCTAACGCCGCTTCCCTGCCCGAGATTACCGGGGAGGCAGCCCTAAAGGTGGAGCCTCAGGATAGTAATGCCCTGGCCGAGGCTATTTATCGGGTTCTCCGTGATAAGCGGTTGAGGCAGGAACTGATATCGCGGGGATTTGAGCAGGCAAAGCAGTTCTCCTGGGAAAGGACAGCCAGGGAAACCTTGGCGGTGTATCGGAGCGTTGAGGGCTCGCTTGGTACCGCATATGTGCCTGCGGAGGTGGTCACCAGCAGGGTGGCGGTGCCGCAGACAAGCCCCCCAATGAAGGCGGTTATCTTGGTGGGTGGGGAGGGAACCCGGCTTCGTCCGCTTACCTATTATGTGCCCAAGCCCATGGTGCCTCTGGTGAACCGCCCCTTCCTGGAGCATACCCTTGCTTATCTTAAGAGGCATGGGATTGACCGTGTTGTTCTCACCCTGAGCTACCTTCCTGAGGTGATTCAGGATTACTTTGGTGATGGTAGCCGGTGGGGAATACAGTTGGCCTATTGTCTTGAGGATAATCCCCTGGGCACGGCGGGGGCCGTGAAGAATGCCGAGGGATACCTGGATGGCACCTTTGTTGTCCTTAATGGGGACATTTTTACCGATATTAACCTGGGTGATATGATTGCCTTCCATCGGCGCACCGGGGCAAGGGTGAGCCTGGCCTTGACCTGGGTGGATAATCCCTGTGCCTTTGGGGTGGTTGAGACCGATAGTGATGGGAGGGTAAGGCGCTTTGTGGAAAAGCCGAGCCCGGAACAGGTAACCAGCCACTGGATAAATGCCGGGGTCTATATTGTCGAGCCTGAGGTCTTGAGGTATGTGCCCCGTGGCGGTCACTGCATGTTTGAGCGGGAGCTCTTTCCCGACCTTCTCCAGTTGGGCGAACCAGTCTACGGCTATCCGATAAGCAACTACTGGCTGGACATGGGCACACCGGAGAAATACCTGCAGCTGAACCATGACCTTTTGCGGTCACGGGTTACCAGCACTCTTGGTGAAGATTGGGCTGAGGCGGGGACATGTTCCCGGCGGGATGCCAGTATCCATGCTACCGCGGAGATTGTGGGGCCGGTGGTGATTGGCGGCGGAGGCTACATTGGCCCCGGGGCACATATCCAGGGACCGGTGGTTATCGGGCCAAATTGCTACATCGGGGAGGGTGCCAGCATAGAGGCGTCGGTGCTGTGGGACGGTGTCACGGTTGGTGGCGGTGCCCGAATTAAGCGGTGCATTGTGGCTAGCCGGGCAAGAATAGCGGGTAAGGAAAGAGTGGTCAGCCGGGTAATCACTGCCGAGCATAATCTACCCCTGATGGTGGGAGGGGTGAGCCCGGTTGGCGTGCTGGGGGGATACCCGGTCAGCTCCCGGTCTTCTAGTGCCGGGGAAAAATGATGGAGGAGTAAGATGGTGACCAACATTGTTCTGTCTGAAGCCGAGTTTGCTGAGTTTAGGCAGTTTTGCCGGGGCAAGGGATTTGATTTATCTTACTTTGGCCCGGAAATCTCAGGTTCACGGGAAGAGATCGAGCGCCATCACTTTGATGGCCCTAAGGTCATAAAACTGAGCAAGCGAAGATTTGGCTTTCGTGGGATTCCCTATGACGTGGCCGAATGGCAGCGGGAGAAATGGAATGCCAGCCTGCCCCAGCTTCAAGACGAATTCGTGAAGAGGGAGGGAAGGGGTAGCAGCTGAGGAGAGCGCCGGGGATACCTGCCGGCGATAGGTTTAGCCACTGTGCTATAATATATTTAAGGAGGTGACGCCACAGTGTGGTACGGAAGGCGTGGTGGCGTTAGCTGGCGTTTTGGCTTTGCCCCCTTTGGCTTTTGGTTCCACGGTATGCGGCCGTTTCCCCGCCGTCAGGAGTATCTGGAGATGCTGGAGGAGTACCGGAAGGAGCTGGAGGAGGAGCTGAAGGAAGTGGAAAGGGAGATCGAGGAGTTGGCGAGGGGCTGATGGGGAGGGCATTCGGTGGCGTGAAGGGTTTTCGTACCCCATCTTGGTTTCGCACTAAGGGACGCCTCAGGGAGAAACGGATAAAGGCTCAGGTCAGCCAGCCGAAGGGCAATATCCCCAGGAAGGGAAGGTAACCAGCCAAAACCGGCTCGGTGGCTGATTTACTCTGGAGGAGGGGAGATAGCCGTGGGTAGAGAGGAAAACCCAAAGGGGTGTGAACATCCCGAGAAGCTAACGGGCAAACCTGAGGAATGCACCCCCGAGCAGATCAAGGAGTGCCACGGGGAGACGGCCGAGCATCCCTGCCTAAAGGAATAACCTAAATACCAAATAGATCCTCCCATGAAGAATTCAGCTATTGCCAAGGTGTTTCAGGAGATTGCTGACCTCCTCGAACTCAAGGAAGAGAACCCCTTCAAGATAAGGGCCTATCAGAAGGTGGCCCGCACCATTGAGAATCTGCCTGTGGAAATAGAGCAGGTGATGAAGGAGGGCAAACTTCGGGAAATCCCGGGCATTGGTGAGGCCATCGCCAAGAAGATAACCGAGCTGGTAAGCACCGGGCACCTCGAGTTCTACGAGAAGCTCCGGGCGGAGTTTCCTGAGGGCATCAGCACCCTCATGGACATCCCTGGCGTTGGCCCCAAGACAGCCCTGCGCCTGTGTAAGGAGCTCGGCATCACCACCGTTGCTGAGCTGGAGAAGGCGATCTTGGACGGGCAGGTAGCGGCTCTTTACCGGCTGGGGGATAAAACGGCGCAAAATATCCTGCGCCATATCCAGAGACTGCGCAGCAAGGACAAACGGGTGCCCATCGGCGAGGCACTACCCTTGGTTGAGGAGATTCTGGCTGCCCTGGGTAACTGCGCCGAGGTGCGTAACCTAGTCCCGGCAGGCAGCCTGCGCCGCATCAAGGAGACCATTGGCGATATTGACATAATGGGTACGGCGGACAACCCGGAGAGTGTTCTCCAGGCATTTGTCCGGCTCCCCCAGGTGGAGGAGGTTCTGGTGCAGGGTCAAACCAAGGCCAGTGTCATCACCACCGGCGGGCTTCAGGTGGATCTGAGAATGGTGGAGCCTGAATGCTTCGGTTCGCTGCTCCAGTATTTCACCGGGAGCAAAGACCATAACATCGCCCTGAGAACCCGGGCAGTTCGCCACGGGCTGAGCCTTAGCGAGTATGGTATCACCGTGGTGAAGACGGGAGAGACGGAGAGGTTTGCCACTGAGCCAGCCTACTATGAGCGGATGGGCCTTCAGTACATCCCCCCGGAACTACGTGAGGGGCGGAATGAGATTGAAGTCGCCGAGAGGGGGGCAATACCCCGGCTGGTCGAGGTTTCCGATATCAGGGGGGACCTCCATGTCCACAGTGACTGGAGCGATGGGCATGACTCTATTGAGGTGCTGGCCGCCAGCGCCCGGGCTCGGGGTTACCAGTATCTGGCCATTACCGATCATTCCGTGGGCAGGGGTATCGCCCACGGGCTAAGTGAGGAGAGGGTGAGGCAGCAGGTGGCCGAGATAAGGGCGCTGAACCAGAGGCTAGATGGCTTCCAGTTACTTACCGGGATTGAGGTGGATATCCGGGCAGATGGCAGCCTAGACTTGCCTGATGAGCTGTTGCGGGAACTTGATGTGGTGATTGCTGCCGTCCACTCGGCTATGGGGCAGGATACCGAGAAGATGACCCGGAGAATCATCGGTGCCCTGGAGAACCCCTATGTAAACATACTTGCCCACCCTACCTGCCGGCTTCTCGGGGTGCGGGACCCAATTGATGTCGATCTGGAGGCGGTATTCCGCGCCGCTGCCCGGACCAACACGGCACTGGAGATAAATGCCACGCCGGAGCGGCTTGACCTCGGGGACATCCATGTGCTGCGGGCCCGGGAGCTGGGAGTTAAGCTGGTAATCGGCACCGATGCCCATAGCACCATGCAGCTAGACGCTATCCGCTTTGGCGTGGGGGTGGCCCGGCGGGGTTGGTGTCAGGCGGAGCATGTGCTGAACACAAGACCGGTGGAAGAGGTACTGGCGTTCTTCCACCAGGGCAGAGCTTTATAGCCGGAGCTCTTGGGGTTAACCATGGCCGGGGAAGGATGCTTCTTATTGAAAACTTGGGCGCACTCATATAGAATTAGCAGGGTGTTAGCCCGGTTGCCCAAGGGCTGTTTCTCACCAGTGAAATCAAAAGATGAATCCCTATGATTATCACCATGATGCCCCGCAGGCTAGCCTGCAGCTGAAAAAAGACAGCGTCCGCTGGCTTAGTTACACGGTCACCTTTCCTACCGCCTGCCCCACCCCCTTGGCGGAGGGTAATATGGTGCGGGGGGAATATTATCAGCCGAAACAGGGCAGTATTGCCCCGCTAGCCATATTGGTTCATGGAATGGGGGATAGTAGCCTAATCCCCTGCCAGCTATTGGCCCGGGCTTTGGTGAAGCAAGGAATAGCCTGCTTTATTTTATACTTGGTGTTTCATTCCAGCCGCATGTCCGCGGCGGTGAAAGGCCGGTTTCCGGAACTTACTGGTGACGAGTGGTTCCAGGGCTACCAGCTTTCCGTGATTGATATCCGGCAGGTAGTGGATTGGGCCTACCAGCGGGCTGAATTGAATAGGGAGCAGATAGCAATACTGGGTATAAGCTTCGGCGGTCTTGTTTCCGCAATAGCTATGGGAATAGACAGGCGCATTAAGGCCGGTGTATTAATCACCGCCGGGGGTAATTCAGAAAAGATGATCTGGCTGAGTAAAGCCAATAGATACCGAACTAGGTATCAGTGCACTGAGGCTGAATACCAGCAAATCCAGAGTAGCTATGCCCGTTATCTGGCCCAGGTATCACAGAAAGGCTTCCAGCAGGTTACTCCGCCGAGGCGGGGTTTCTTGACTGATCCGATGACCTTTGCTAGCTATCTTCGCCACCGGCCGTTATTGATGATCAACGCCTTGTGGGACAAGTATATTCCTCGGGAGGCGGTGCTCGATTTCTGGCAGGCCTGTGGCCAGCCCCCGCTAAGGTGGTTTCCCGCCGGTCACTCCAGCCTGTGGTTGTGGTATCCCGCTATCAGGCGGCAAATCAGCGGTTTTCTCCGGTCAGCCCTGGACATGGGGTAGGCCGGATGCGGGGAAAGAGGAGGTGCAAATGAAGGCTCAGCTTTTGACGCAGATTTCATCAGCGGAACATCGCCCTCTGGAATTGGTGGACTGGCCCATCCCCCAGCCCCAATCAGGGGAGATTTTGGTGAAGGTGGCTGCCTGCGGGGTCTGCCATACCGAGCTGGATGAAATTGAGGGGCGGATTAGGCCGAGGCTTCCCATAATCTTGGGCCATGAAATTGTGGGGAGGGTGGTGGCTTTGGGCTCCGCGGTGACCAGGTTTAAGATTGGAGACCGAGTTGGGGTTGCCTGGATACACTCCGCCTGTGGCCGATGCAGTTTCTGTAAGGAGGGCAGGGAGAACCTATGTCCTGAGTTTGAAGGCACCGGATGCCAGGCTAATGGTGGCTATGCGGAATACACCGTGGTCTCCGCCGACTTTGCCTATTTGATTCCGGACCGGTTTACTGATTGTGAGGCAGCGCCGCTACTTTGTGCCGGGGCAATTGGGTATCGAGCCCTAAATCTAACTGGTCTGGCTGACGGTCAGATTCTGGGGTTGTTTGGCTTCGGTGCCTCGGCCCATATTGTGATTCAGGTGGTTAAGCATAGCTATCCCCGTGCTAGGGTCTTTGTCTTTACCCGGCCTGGCCAGAAACACCACCAGGATCTGGCGGGGGAACTGGGTGCGGATTGGGTGGGGGCCACTGGGGAGATGCCACCGGCTAAGCTCAATTCGGCGATTGACTTTACCCCAGCGTGGCAGCCAATGGTTGAGGCATTAAGGGTTCTGCAACCGGGGGGAAGGCTGGTTATCAATGCCATCCGCAAGGAGGCAGGAGATAGGGATCATCTCCGGGAGTTGGATTATGCCACCCATCTCTGGCAGGAAAAGGAGATAAAGACTGTGGCCAATATAACGAGGCAGGACGCCGCCCAATTCCTGCCCCTGGCTGCGGAAATTCCTATTATCCCTCAGGTTCAGGAATTCAAGCTGGAAGAGGCCAATGAAGCCTTACTGCAGCTAAAGCAGGGCAAGATTCAGGGTGCTGCCGTGCTGAGAATGGATTAGCCAGACTTCTGCTTTTTCATCAGCTAGTCCTGTTCTCTTCAAGGGACTGATTAGTATTCTTGGCCAGGCACACCCCTCCTTTTTCGCCGAAGCGAGGTTGACAAACCATATTTTCTTGGTTATTCTATTTATGTTTATCCCGCCCGCAGTGTTCAATCGTGTTCTAAACCTTACCGACAGACACGGCTCCTGCGAAGCACTTCGGAGTCTCTAGCAGAAGAGGGTCACGGCAAACGGTGATGAAGCGGAGGGTTAACCGAGGTATAATTCTGGCTGCCGGTGATGGCGGCCGCTTGGGCTCCCTGACCTATGCCTGCCCCAAGGTTTTACTGGCAGGATATGATCAGAGGCCGCTCATAACGTATCCCATTGAGGCGCTGGCTGCTTCGGGGATTAGGGAGATAGCCATCGTGGTGGGCTACCTAGGTGGCGCCGTCATCGAGGCGCTGGGCACGGGCAAGAGGTTTGGGGTGAGGTTCCACTATATCCATAATGCCGATTACACCGGTGGCAATGCTATATCAGCATATAAGGCGAGGGAATGGGCGCAGGGAGCCCCGGTAGTTCTCTGTATGGGGGACCACCTGATTGAGGCAAGACTGATCCGGCGTCTGCTTGACAATGGCACGGGCAATGACACCCTCTGCGTTGATTACACACCGGCCTGGTATCATCAGGTTGACGAGGCGACTAAGGTCACGGTTGATGTTACCGGCTGTATTCAGAGGATTGGCAAGGAGCTTATTTACTGGGATGCCCTGGATACCGGCGTCTTTCTCCTCACCGAAAACTTCTTTCAAGGTGTAGCCGAGCTCATCCGGTACCGGGGCACTGACATTGAAATGGCGGATGTCATCCGCTTCCTCATCAGCCAGGGGCACAAGTTTTATACCTGCGATGTGAGTGGATGCTCGTGGCAGGATGTAGACACGGAGGATGACTTGAACTTGGCCAGAAGCAGGTAGGGGCGGATATGGAAGCGGTCTACGATGGCTATATCTCTCGCCATGTGAACCGAAGGTTATCAGGTCCTATGGCCCGGCTATTGGCCAAGACAGGGGTAACCCCCAATCAGGTGAGCTGGGCAGCCTTCATCATTGCTGGCTTATCCTTCACCAGCTTCATTCTGAATCAGCATGTAGTGGGGGGGCTCTTGGCTCAGCTATCATCAATTGTTGACGGTGTGGATGGTAGCCTGGCCCGTCTCAAAGGGGCCACCTCCAGCTTCGGGGGCTTCCTGGATTCTATGCTGGACCGGTATGCCGATATCTTGATCCTGCTCGGGCTTACCTTGTGGTCAGTGGCTCATGAGGCCTATCCGGGCATCTGGTTGGCCGGTTTTTTGGCTATAGCCGGCACCATTAGCGTTAGCTACAGCCGGGCCCGCATTAGCGCTAATTATCGCCACCGGTTTGACTCCGGGCCTCAGTCTCTGGCGTCGCGCGATATAAGACTGTTCCTCATAATGGTCGGCGCCATTGCCGGGCAAGCCTACTTTTGCCTGATTGTCATTGCAGCCTTGACCCACCTAGTGGTTTTCTACCGGCTGTTTTACCACTATAGATACCTTAAGGAAGAGACCAGGTAGAATAGAGCGCTTACCAGTACGGTCACTACCCATTAATCCCTATCTGGCGGGTAACAGCGTGCTCATCCAATGTGATTTTGATGGAACCATCATCCGAAACAACCTCAGCGTCTTATTACGCGAGGAGTTTGCCCGCGGCGATTGGCAGACAATCGAGTCCCGCTATCTTCAGGGGCAGCTTAGTGTGGAGCAAAGTAACCAGCTACAGTACGCCCTCATCCGGGAAACCAGAGACAGGCTTCAGGAATTCGTTAGTCACCATATTGAGGTAAGGCCGGGTTTTGCCGAGTTTATCCACTACTGCCAGCAGAAGGCCATTCAGTTCGTCATTGTTAGCAGCGGGCTCGACTTCTACATTGAAACCGTGTTAGCCCAGATCGGCCTGTCCCACTTGGAGGTTTACTGTGGGCGTACTGTTTTCACTGAGGATGGCATTACGGTCTCTTACACCGATCCCCAGGGGAAGGCTATTGACCGGGGTTTCAAAACTGCCTACCTAGACTGGCTCAGGAAACGGGCCCCGAGCCTTATCTACATAGGGGATGGGCTTTCTGACTTGGCGCCGGCACGCCGGGCTGACCACGTGTTTGCCACGGGGCACCTGGCGAGGCTGCTCCGGGCAGAAGCGGTGGCCTACCACAGTTTTGCTGACTTCCATGACTTGTTATGCCACGTGAAATACCTCGCCTAGTCCGGTTCTATCTCACCACAAGGGGGAGGCTATCTAGGCGGCGATGAAGCTCAGGGAGGAACCAGGGCAGGGGGGCCACTGACCGGCCAATTAATCGCAGCGCAAAGTCAGGCTGCCGAGCCAGGATTCGAACCTGGGCTAGAGGATCCAAAGTCCCCTGTGCTACCGCTACACAACTCGGCAATCTGGTTGAACTGCGTCTGGGGCAGCTGTTTCCTGGTTGGTGCCGAAGGTCGGAGTCGAACCGACACGGAAGTTGCCTTCCAACAGTTTTTGAGACTGTCGCGTCTACCCATTCCGCCACTTCGGCTGATGATTAAATGGAGCGGAAGATGAGATTCAAACTCGCCACTTTTATCTACGCAGCTTGAGATTGCCCCCAGTTCTAGCCAATTTTACTCCATAATGCAAGGTGATGCAAGTTGATAGGCTCAAATGGTGAGTGAGGTGTCAGGGCCTTGGGGAGGGAGCGATGGTATTTGGGCATTCCTAATATATTGATGACCGGGGATAGGCAGCCAGTTTGAAGAGCCTCTCCGCAGTCAGGTGATAAATCTTCTCCTTGTCAATGTCAGATATAGGGAGCCTTTCCATGAAGCTCGTGGCTTCTTCACTTTGTTCGTAAGGGTAGTCGGTGGCAAACATCATCCGGTCGGCGCCAATTTCATGTAATACGCACATAACTGCTGGCGTGGCAAACATTCCGCTGATGGTTACTATGAAATTACTTCTGATATACTCGCTGGGCCTTTTATTGATTTTGGGGATGAGTTCTTCACCCATCCATGGTTTCTTGAAAGCGAAATCTATACGGTCCATCCAGAATATTAAGCCTTCACCGAGGTGTCCCAGAATAATCTTCAGTCCGGGGTATTTATCAAAGACGCCGCTGTATATCAAGCGCAGGGCCTGTAGTGCTGTTTCGGCACCAAAGCCCAAGGCTGGCCCTGCCAAGGCGAACCCGTAATCATTATATGCTTTCAGCAAAGACGGGTGGGGCGCCGTGGGGTGAATGTATATCGGCACATCCAGCTTTTCTGCCCTTTCAAATATAACCCAATACTTTTTGTCATCAAGATAGGTATCGCCAACATGCGAGTGCACCTTGGCCCCGTTGAGGCCAAGCTCCTTGACGGCTCGTTCCAGTTCATCGGCAGCTTCACCAGGGCTCTGCGGCGCCAAGGCGGCTAGGCCAATAAACCTGTCTGGGTATCTTTTAATTACTTTGGCCAGCTCATCATTGGTCTTCTTGGCTAAAGCGGTGCCATCAGCCGGGCTGAACTGTTCGCAGCCGGGAGCAGATAGGCTAAGTACCTGCACGTCAATGCCGGCTTCATCCATAGCCTTCAGTCTGCCTTCAGCCAGGTCGAGGAGCCTGTCCATAAGACCGAGCCCATGTGACTGCCATACATTATGCTCGAGCCACACCCTACGGGCCCCCTCATGGGGTTCCTCCTTCGGTGCCTCTTTTCGGGTGCGCAGATACTTCAAATACTCCTCGGTATAAAAATGAGCCTCAAGGTCAATCTTCTTCAATGTTACCTCCCTCTCATTCTGGGTTTACTTGCAATTAAATTTTAACCGAGTCTATCCTGCTCGGGATGAATTGTCAACTCCGCTGTTTCAACGATACCTTCACCCTGGGACCGACATCAACCCCGCCGCTTACCGGGTCAATCCCTATGCTTTCATCACCGGTTATCGGTGCATTGAAGTGAGGGCCTTTCTTGGCATCGGGACTCATCATAATGGTACTGCTCCCATAGCCGGCAGGTATGCCTACCACCTCGGGGTGGATAAGTTCGGTTACTTTCAGCTTGCCTGACGTTTTCCCATACCGGGGCTCTACCCAAACTTCGTCTCCGTCATCAAGTTCCTTCCGCTTTGCCGTGTTGGCATTTATCCATATATAACTCACAGGGGGCTTCTTCACGCAGCTCAGCTAACCAGGCGTTCTCCTGATTATTGCCAATACCAAACGGCATAAAGTTCGTCTTCCAGTTGCATGCCCACATATCATACTCGGCTGGTGCCGTAAACTCGTGATTGGGTATCCAGCAGGGTATGGGCTGGTAATACCGGGAATAGTCCTCCTGATCCTTCACCGCAAAGGATACGATAAACGGTACCTTCCGGGCTGAGGTTTTCTCGGGGGGGCTGGGGGGTGTAAAGGGGACTGTAAGAAAGCCGCCGGGCACCACGCCCGGCCTACATAGCTAGCTTTACTGGAGCGGAAGACGAGATTCGAACTCGCGACCTCCTCCTTGGCAAGGAGGCGTT
>CAZAYK010000013.1:0-14813 GCA_964489415.1 uncultured Dehalococcoidaceae bacterium
TTGACGCCGAGAAATTGAGGCGGGCAGCAATCAAGGGAATGGTGGACGAGCTGGATGACCCCTACACCTCCTATCTGGAGCAAGGGGACTACCAGCTGGGGATGAGTGGCCTGGAAGGAGAATTTGACGGCATTGGTGCCCACATCATGCTCCTCGATGACCAGCTAACCATTATCACCCCCATTGCTGACTCGCCCGCCGCCCGGGCCGGCATCAGAACCGGTGATATCATTCTGGAAATAAATGGCACCAGCACCGCCGGGATGAGCCTGATGGAAGCCGTGCTCAAAATCCGCGGTCCCCGAGGCACGCCCGTCACCCTGCTCATCCAGCATCAGGGGGAAGCCGAACCGGAAGAGATTAAGATCATTAGAGATAAAATTGAGGTGTCCAGCCTTACCCTGGAGATGAAGGAAGACATCGCCTACATTAGAATTGCGCTGTTTACGGAACGCACTGACAAGGAGCTGGCCGAGGCACTGGAGACGGCCACGGAACAAGGCGCTACCGGTATTATTCTTGACCTGCGCAGCAACCCCGGGGGGTTGCTGGATACCGTGGTTAACGTCGCCAGTTACTTCCTGCCCGACGGTACGGTTGTCCGTGTTGTCAGCAATGAGAACGAGGAGGCGTATCTTAACGTCCACCATGACCGCCCCATCACTGACCTGCCCCTGGTTGTCCTCGTGGATAGTTTCAGCGCCAGCGGTAGTGAGGTGCTGGCTGGCGCCCTCCAGGACTATGGTCGTGCCACCATTGCCGGCACCAGGACCTTTGGCAAGGGCAGTGTCAATGTCCTCCGCCAGCTCAGTGACGGCTCCGGCTTATACATCACCACCGCCCGCTGGCTGACGCCCAACGGCCGCCTTATTGAAGGCAAGGGAATCGAGCCCGACTATGAGCTGGAGCTCCGTGGCGACGAGGCGGTTCAGTGGGCGATAGACTTCCTTAAGAACCAGGGATAACGGGGTGCCGGTATGGGAAATAATCGGACCGAGATAACCATCAACCAGGCTAAGCTCTCCATAATCCGGGGGGATATTACCCAGCAGGCTACCGATGCTATCGTCAATGCCGCCAACCCCAGCCTGATGGGGGGCGGTGGTGTCGATGGCGCCATCCACCAGGCCGGGGGGCCGGCTATCCTCGAGGAATGTAAGCAAATTGTAGCCAAGCAGGGGCGGTTACCCACGGGAAAGGCGGTGATCACCACCGGAGGAAATCTCAAGGCAAGATACGTCATCCATACCGTGGGCCCGGTATGGCGCGGCGGCAACAGTGGCGAAGCCGAGCTACTTGCCCGCGCCTACCGAGAAAGCCTGAAATTAGCCGCCAGCAACCAACTAGCCAGCGTCTCCTTCCCCTCAATAAGCACCGGCGCCTATGGCTACCCCGTGGCACCGGCTGCCAGGATTGCGTTAAGCACGGTTGCCACCTTCCTTAAAGAAACCAGTTCCGTTAAAGAAGTTACCTTCGTCCTCTTTGACTCCCGAACCTTTGACGCCTACTCCGCCGCCCTCAGCGAGATAGCCAAGCAATTGCCGTGAAAGGCACGAATTGTGGGCTGATATTGCCGTCATTATCATCCTCGGCCTCAGCTTCCTGGGGGGACTAGGAGAAGGCGCCGCCAGGCAGTTTTTCCCTCTAGTGATAATCCTGATAGCCATACCCCTCACCGGGCAGTTTTACTAAAGGTGGGCAAGAAAGGGTGGCCTTATCGCATCCTCTCCGGCTCGAGGATGATTAGGGCTGCGGCTGGCACCTGGGGCAGAAGTAGCTGCCCCGGTTGCGGACGGGCAGGCGCTGGACAGGGGTGCCACAGTGGGGGCAGGGCTGGCCACCGCGGTGGGCAACATTAAACTCAAAATGGGCGGTGCCCAGCTCACCACCGGGGCGGTAGTAATTCAAAACGCTGGCCCCCTGGCTGGCAATAGCCGCCCGCAGCACCTGCTGGATGGCATGGTGCAGCCTGGTTACCTCCTCCGGGGACAGGCTTCCCCCCGCCCGCAACGGGTGGATGCGGGCAGCAAACAGGGCTTCATCAGCATACATATTGCCGATACCGGCAATAAATTTCTGGTCAATGAGCAGGGCCTTGATCGGGGCGGTACGTTTATGCAGGCGCTCGGCGAGAACCTCCGGGGTGAAACTGGCCTCCAGTGGCTCTGGACCCAGCCGGTCAGCAATAGCCCTCTCCTCGGCTACCAGCCACATTACACCCAGCTTGCGCGGGTCACGGAAACAGAGCTCACTGCCATCATCAAGATGGAGGATAGCCCGGATAAATCTACCATCAGATGGGGCGGAGCCCAGCAGCAGGGAGCCGGTCATCCTGAGGTGGATAACCAGTATTTCACCACTGCTCAGGTGAAAGAAGAGATATTTGCCCCGCCGCCCCAAGTTGCTTATTCTCTGCCCCAGGAGGCGAGAGCGGAATTCCTCCACCGA
Source organism: uncultured Dehalococcoidaceae bacterium (assembly GCA_964489415.1). Taxonomy (GTDB): domain Bacteria; phylum Chloroflexota; class Dehalococcoidia; order Dehalococcoidales; family RBG-16-60-22; genus CAZAYK01. Next base: position 2,449 of record CAZAYK010000013.1, read on the forward strand.
GGTATCCGGGACTATTCCCTCCCAGATTAGCGTAACCCCGGTGATGCGACGCCCGATAACATGAGGCATCAGCTCATTCTTTATTGTCTCAACCTCGGGCAACTCGGGCATCCCTTACTCCATCTCCCCCCAGTTTTTGCCCTCCTTGGTATCCACCTTTAGCGGAACACTGAGCTCCAGAGCAGTGGACATCACCTCAGGCACCAACCGGCGCATTGCCGCCAGTTCCTCTTCGGGCACCTCAAAGACAAGCTCATCATGCACCTGAAGCAGCATCTTGCTGCTCATTTGCTGCTTGGTCATCTCCCGATACAGGTTGATCATGGCTACCTTGATGATGTCGGCGGATGTCCCCTGAACCGGCATATTAATTGCCATGCGCTCGGCAGCCTCCCTCACCTGCCGGTTTCGCGCGTTAATCTCCGGGATAAAACGCCGCCTCCCCAGCAAGGTCTGAACATAGCCGGTGTTTCTCGCCTGCTCCTTGGTTGATTCCAGATATTGCTTTACCCCGGGGTACTTTTCAAAGTAGGCAGCAATAAACCTGCTGGCCTCTTCCCGGGATAGCTCGGTTGCCTGCTCCAGCCCGTAATCACTCATCCCGTAGATAACACCGAAATTCACCGTTTTGGCCAGCCGGCGCATCTCCGGCGTTATCTGCCCCGCCCCGACGCCAAAAAGCTGCGCTGCAGTGGCGGTATGAATGTCCTCATCATGCTCAAAGGCAGACAACAAGCCCGGATCCTGAGATAGATGGGCCAGAACCCGAAGGTCAATCTGGGAGTAATCCCCCGCCAGGAGGCGGCAGCCATCCGGGGCAATAAAGGCCTGCCGGATCTGCCTGCCCAGCTCACCCCGCACCGGGATATTCTGCAGATTGGGCTCACTGGAGGAGAGCCGCCCCGTGGAGGTCCGTGTCTGGTTGAAGCTGGTGTGCACCCTGCCGGTTTTAGGGTTTAGCATACCGGGCAGGGCATCAACATAGGTTGACTTAAGCTTGCTTAACTGGCGATACTCCAGAATGAGCTCGACAATACGGAACCCCTGTTTACGAAGCTCCTCGAGAACCGACGCCTCGGTGGAATGCCCCCCCCTGCCCCTCCGCCTTGCTGGCAGGTGCAGCTCGTCAAACAGCACTGAAGCCAGCTGCTGGGGTGAGTTGATATTAAACTGATGACCGGCAAGGCTATATATCTCCGTCTCTAGCCTGATTAACTGCTCACCGAGGTGGTGTGACATATCACGCAATAGCTCCGTGTCCAGGGCTATCCCGCTCCTCTCCATATGAAGCAGCACCGGCACCAGCGGCATCTCAACCTCGGCAAATAGCTGCCACAGCCCCTGCTGCCGAAGCTCCCCCTCCAGCAACCTAGCCAGCCGCATGGTCATATCAGCATCAGCACAGGCATAATCCGCCGCCTTGTTCACCTCAACCTGAGACATGGAAAGCTGCTTAGCCCCGGTGCCGATAAGCTCGGTAATCGCCATCATCTCGATGCCCAGCTTGCTGAAGGCAAGGGCTTTCAGCCCCAATGATTTCTCCCCCAGCAGGTACCCGGCAATCATAGTGTCGAAGGTCAGGTTGTTTACCTCTACCCCGTGCTGTGCCAGCACCGTCATATCATACTTGCCATTGTGGGCAAACTTGGCTAACCTGGTGTCTTGCAGAGGTAGCCTGAGACGGTCAATTACCTGCTCCAGTGGCAGCTGCTCCACCACCCCCCAGCCGACATGGCCTACCGGGATGTAATAAGCCACCCCCTCCGCCGGTGACAGGGAGATGCCGACCAACTGCGCCGACATTGCCTCCAGACCGGTCGTCTCCGTGTCCACGGCAACGGCCGGAACTGCCGCCAGGCGAGCCAAAAGCTCATCGAGCTGAGCCGTAGTGGTAATGATATGGTATTCCCCTTCCGCTGGTCTAGCTTCAATCTGGGGTGGTGATTGCGCTGCTTGCTTCTCCACCTCGGGCAGCTTGGACAGAAGGCTGAAGAATTCCAGCTCACGGAAGAGCCCAACCACCTGGCTGCGGTCATAGTTGCTTACCTGGCACCGGGCTAAATCCAGCGTCACCGGGGCCTGCAGGGAAATGGTCGCCAGTTCCTTGCTGCGGCGGGCGATAGCCTCATGCTTCACCAAATTATCACGGAGCTTGGGGGGGGTTACCTCATCAATATGGGCATAGATCTGCTCGATAGTGCCAAACTGCCGGATGAGCTTGACCGCGGTTTTGGCACCAATACCAGGAACACCAGGGATGTTATCCGACGGGTCACCCACCAGCCCCTTAAGGTCAGCAATATGCTCCGGCCCAACCCCATATTTCTGGCTCACTGCCGCCTCATCATAGAGCATGGTATCGCTGAAGCTCCGCCGCGGCCGGGGATAAAGCACCTTCACCCGCGGTGAAACCAGCTGCATGGTATCGGCATCGCCGGTAACAATAACGGTATCAATCCCCTGCTGTTCCGCCTGGTGACTTAGTGTACCCAAGACATCATCAGCCTCATAGCCATCAACCTCAAAAACGGGGATATTGAAGGCGTCCACCAGCTGCCGCACCCGCTCCACCTGGCTGACCAGTTCCTCAGGGGTGGGGGGACGGTGGGCCTTATATTCATCAAATAGCTGGTGACGAAAGGTAGGGCCCTTCTTGTCGAAGGCAACGGCACAATGGGTTGGCTTCAGCTCCCCCAGCACCTTAAGCAGCATCTGGGCAAAGCCATAAACCGCCCCCACCATCTCCCCGGTACTGCGCAAGGATAGCGGGGGCAGGGCATGAAAGGCACGGTGCAGCAGGGCATTACCATCAAACAGCACTAAAAGAGGCTTGGCCATAATATCATTATACCAGACTGTGACCGGGGACAGATAGGCAGGATGCTACGGGGGAAATAGCTAACCCTCCCCTACCGGCTGACCCTCCTCTACCTGGTAGTGACGGCGCACGTATTTGCCAATTTCAACCAGGGTGGCGGTCAGCGGCCCCACCAGCAATAACCCCCAAAAACCAGCGACATATGCCCCCAGAACCAGCAGAAAGATCATTACCGCAGGGTGTATCCGCAGATAGGCACTCTGGATTCTGGGGACAAGAAAATTATTCTCCAATAACTGAACCACTAAAAAGACAACAATTACCCAGAGCGTTTTCTCCGGGGCTACCGCCAGGGTGACTATGGCGGCGATTCCCCCGCCAATCCACGGCCCCAGTGTGGGAATGAGTTCGGTTACCCCGGCGAGGATAGCCAGCACCGGGGCAAAGGGTACCCGCAAGATTACTAGTCCGACAAAGGAGAAGTAAGCAACAATCAACCCCAGCATTACCTGGGCACGAATATACCTGCCCAATACATTTTCCACAATGACCACTACATTCTGGGCATGGGCGGAGATAGCCGGGGTGAACACCGAGGAAATACTCCCCCTCAGCTTTTCCGAGTCTTTCATGATATAGAACAGGAAAAAGGGCAGGGCGGCAAAGCCAATAATGGTACCTAACGTGCGTGGTGCTGCCGAAATGCCCCCCATCAAGGCTTGGCGCAGGCTGTGGCCGAGGGCAGCGCCGGCATCAAGCAGCGCCCTATCCACTTCCTGCCGTATTTCGGGAGGCAACTGCTGCCGCAAACCCTCAAGCCACTCCTGTACCTGGTAAATGCTCCGGCTCAGGATATTGGGAGCACTCTCCAGCAGCTGCACCGAGGCATCAATGACCGCGGTCACCAGAAAGTAAGAAAACCCGCCAATAAGCGCCACCATGATGATGAAGGCCACCGTGATGGCGAAGACTCGCTTGGCCCCCGGCCACTGCCCCTTACGGGGTAGGCTCCTCTCCAGCCAGGAGACAAAGGGCATCAAGAGATAGGCAAGGACGAGGCCCACGGCAAACGGCAGGATGACGGTTCGCAGCAGATACAGAATCCAGAAAAATATAATAATGCCCAGCGCCAGAGATACCAGGCGCCAGTGCTTAACCACTACATTCGTCAATGATCCCTACTCTCAGCCAACCTATCTGCTTTTCAACTGCCAAGAAGGCACCCACGGGGCGCTAATAACAGTCAAATCGGCGGTAGCGGCTTAAAACCATCAGCTAGCAGTTTCCTTCTTGCCCAGCCTTTCTTCTGCCCTTTTCTTCGCCTCCTCCGCTGCCTCCCTTGCCTTCTCAGCCACCTCACCTGCCCTTTCCCTCGCCTCTTGCACCTTCCCTTTGAGCAGCTCCCTGGTTTCCCTGCCCGGTTTCGGTGCGTAGAGGAAGCCAATGGCCACCCCAACCGCGGCACCAATCAAGAAACCGATGCTAAAACCAAGACCTGAATCCCTGTCACTCATTTCTCCCTCCTGCTCTCCTGATGACAAATTGACGGACCAGCCCTACTACCTGACTAATACCCTGGACAAAGGCGGCAATCTGAATCAGGGGCTGGGCCACCTCCTCTTCTACACAAGAGGAGATATTACGCACCGTCTGGGTCGTGCCTTTTACTGATTCCAGTATCGGGCTCACCTTGCGGTAAAGCAGGAACGCCAGTACCCCCATGAAGATGATAGCCACCGCCGCCCCAAAGCCAAGAATACATAGGGCTAAGTCACGTAACCACTCGATGCTCACTGGTCAGTACCCCCGTTTCTACAGATTACCCTTGTGCATTGTATTCCCCTTTCCCCGTCCTGTAAAGGGGATAGCTCTCGCCCTGACCATTAAAAATCACTCAGCGCAGCCCGGCCCAGGGGTTTCAGGTGAGATGTATCGTTGTGCTTGGTAAGTATAAATCTTCCGTCCTGATAAGTAAAGGTGGTGATGCCACAGGTATCCTGCTTGATGTTCCAGAAGTGGGAATTATCCAGCCCCAGCAGGGCACAGATCAATACCTTGTTCACGACACGATGGGACACCAGGACTACCCTGCCCGGTATCCGGCTAACCGCCTCATCCACCACCGCCACCGCCCTCTCCCGGACAGCATCCAGCCCCTCCCCCCCGGGCAGGTGTACCTGCTCAGGATGCCTAAGCCACTGGGCATAAAGCTCGGGATACCTCTCCTTCACCTCGTGGTGAGACAGCCCCTGCCACACCCCGTAGTCAAAATCGATAAGACCGGGGGTAATAGTTACCCCAATATGATGATAGCCAGCAATAATCTCCGCCGTTACGGCCGCTCGCCGCAGCGGGCTGGAATAGATGGCAGCTATCCTGACAGCGCTCAGGTATTCCCCAAGCAGCTCCGCCTGTCTCAGCCCGGTCTCATTGAGCCCCACATCAGCCCGGCCCCGAAACACCTCGGCCACATTCCAGTCGGTCTCGCCATGCCTGACCAGAATAATCTCGGTCATTACCTCACTCCTCTACCTTCTCGACCTCGATGGTGCACTCAGTCACCAGTGCGGCAAAAGCCCCCAGGGCGGCCAGCACCGGGGCAGTCAGAATCCCCACAGCCACCACCGGGGCACCTATGGACAGGGGAATCTCAATTATGGTCCGCCCCCCGTGGCGCAGGCGCACCCTTCTGACATTGCCTTCATGGATGATTTGTTTCACCTTCTCCACCAGCTGACTCCCCGATACGGTAAACCTCTCCGTCTTAGCCATTGCCCACCTCCTAGCTTACTGCATATTAGACAAGTCGCTGAGAAGGTGTCAAGTATCCACCACAAGCAAAAACCACCCCAACACCGGTTCACCACCCCCTTTTGATAATCACTTTTTCGTGTTATACTTTATGGCATAAAGGGAGGCCCAAACTTGAAGGGTAAAGACCTGCTTTCCATATCTGACCTTAGCCGCGAGGATGTTCGATTGCTGGTTGATAATGCCCTTGAAATGAAGACCGAGGGCTGGAGCTCACTCCTTAGCCAGAAGACACTGGCATTGCTGTTTGAAAAGCCCTCACTGCGGACCCGGGTGAGCTTCGAGCTTGCCATGCGCCAGCTAGGTGGGCATACCATTTACCTGTCTCCGGCTGAGGTCGGTATGGGCCAACGGGAATCAGTGGCTGATGTCGCCCGGGTGCTCAGCCGCTACGCTGATGCCGTAGCCGCCCGCACCTTCTCCCATGACACCCTCCACATACTGGCGGCTAATTCCGCGGTGCCCGTGATCAACGCCCTCTCTGACCGAGAGCATCCCTGCCAGGCACTGGCTGACCTGCTGACCATCTATGAAAAGAAGGCAAGGCTGGAAGGCCTAACTCTGGCTTATGTCGGCGATGGTAACAATGTGGCCCACAGCCTCCTGTTAGCGGCAACCCTTACCGGGATAAACTTCCGGATTGCCTCCCCCGCCGGTTATTCAGTAAAGGAGGACATATTGCAGCTGGCCCAGGGCTATGCTGCCGATAGCGGTGCCGAAATATTCTGCACCGATGACCCGGCCCTGGCGGTAAGTGGGGCTGACATCGTGTATACAGATGTGTGGACCAGCATGGGGCAGGAAGGTGAGGCGGAGAGCCGGCGCCGCACCTTCGCCCGGTACCAGGTAAACCGCGGGCTCCTCTCCCTAGCCAAGGAGAATGCGATAGTGATGCATCCGCTCCCGGCGCATCGGGGGGAGGAGGTGGCCGAAGACGTGCTGGATGGTCCTGAATCGGTTGTCTTTGACCAGGCGGAGAACAGGATGCACCTCCAGAAAGCCCTGCTGGCCGGCATATTAGGCGGTCTGGAGATACTGGCTAATTATTAATTTAAGGATGGTAAGAACATGTTACGTTCCGTAATAACTTGGGGCTGGTGCCCGGCAGTAATAACAGCACTGGCGGTAGTCGCCTTCATCTACAGCTGGCCCCTGGAAGCCATCATTCCCGCTCTGATTGTCATCTTTACCATCGGCCTGATATTGACCATAATCAGCGTCAAGAGGAATGAGCTGGAGATGCTCTCGATGAGACTAAGGCAGCTGGCCGGATATTTTAATCGCCGTTTTATGGGGAATTCCTCCCTGTCTATCTTCGCCATCATCGATAGCCTGTTCAGCATTGACAATCCCAAGGTATGGGACTGGGCACGGGCCTGTGATATGGCGCAGCGCATCTTCAATACCTGGGGGGATAGTTTCATCAACCGGGTGGAAAGTGATTTCCAAACCAGGAAATTCTCGCATTACCTGCACGCCTATCTAACAGAACTATGGTCAATCAACAACCACTATTATGAATTCATCGAGCAGTTCTACGAAATAGCCGACAAGTTTGAAACCCCCCGGGAGACCATCGACCAGTACAATCGCTTCGTCATGGAGTATAATGCCTTTGTCCAAAACTTTCGTGATGCCATCACCGAGCTGAAGGCAGCCGCCCGGACGGAGATAGAGCCGCCCAGTGTCAAGCTGGCCAGGGAGCTGCCGGTAACCAAATAGGTGTTTATCGGGGCCGGCTCTCGGGGGTCATGATGAGCCGGGATAGGGAATAAGGAGACCAAGCACCGTGATTGTTTCCTGCTGTGGTGCCACCACCATGATTAACCAAAATCAGGAGAAAATAGCCAAGAACAAGCCGGTAGTAGCCATCGTGGGGCGGCAAAATGTAGGGAAATCCACGCTGCTTAACCGGGTGGTGGGTAAGCGGCTGGCTATTGTCGAGGATATACCGGGAACCACCCGCGACCGTATCTTTGCCAGTGTTTCCTGGCAGGGGGCGGAGTTCATCATGGTTGATACCGGGGGCCTGGAAGTGGATGCCCAATCCCCCCTGGCCCAAGGTGTTACCGAGCAGGTAGAGGCAGCGATTAGTGAGGCGGATGTTATCCTCTTCCTGGTAGATGCCCAAACCGGGGTCACCGCCACTGACCGGGACATTGCCGATAGACTCCGGCGGGTGGGTAAGCCCCTGCTCCTGGTAGCTAATAAGGCGGATAATGCCCGGCTGGAAATGCAGGCAGTAGAATTCTATGAGCTAGGGCTGGGGGAGCCCCTGGCAATTAGTGCCCATCATGGTCGGGGCACGGCTGAGCTGATGGATAAGATTGTTTCCCGGTTACCGCCAGCACCCCCAGAAACCAAGGTAGTTGGCATGAAGCTGGCCATCGTTGGCCGCCCCAATGTGGGTAAGTCAATGCTGCTCAATGCCCTGGTGGGTAGCCAGCGGGCGATTGTTGATGACTCCCCCGGAACCACCCGCGATGCTGCCGATACCCTGTTTGACTTTAACGGGCAAAGTGTGCTACTTATTGATACATCCGGCATCAGGCGGCGGGGGCGGGTGGCTCCCGGCATCGAGCGCTACAGCGTTATCCGGGCGCTACGGGCTATTGACCGGGCGGATGTAGCCCTGCTGGTACTGGATGCCACGGAGCTGGTAACGGCTCAGGATATGCACATTGCGGGCTACATTCAGCAAGCGGCTAAGGGTGTCACCGTGGTGGTCAATAAGTGGGACCTAGTTACCCACCAGAACACCAAGGAGTGGGATAGATACATTAGGAGCCAGCTCAAGTTTATGGCTTATGCACCGGTGCTCTATACCTCAGCCAAGTTTGGCCACGGGGTAGACAAGGTGATACCCCAGGCCTACCAGGTGTATCAGGAAAGGCTGAAGAGATTACCCACCGCCACCGTCAATAATTTTGTCCAGCAGGCAATCGCCACCCAGAACCTGCCCCGACGGGGCAAAAAACAGCTCAAGGTATTATACGCAACTCAGACCGGGGTTAACCCGCCCACCTTCGTCTTCTTCGTCAATGACCCCAGCCTCATCCACTTCTCCTACCGGCGCTATCTGGAAAATAAGCTCCGTCAGGCATTTGGCTTCACCGGTAGCCCGCTTCGCCTAGTCTTTACCGCGAGGAGGCAATCATGATCATCGCCAAGTTTATTGCCGTGGCTCTGATTGGTTACCTTCTGGGGTCAATCCCCTTTGGCATATTGGTAAGCCGGCGAAGCATCCAAACCGATATCACCAAGGTTGGCAGCCGCCGGACCGGGGCAACCAATGTGCTGCGAACGGCGGGTAAGAAGGCCGCCGCCCTGGTAGCCATCGGTGATGCGGGCAAGGGAGCCCTGGCCGTTATCTTTGCCCGGCTGATATTCAACGGAGAATACGCCGCAATAGGAGACTCAGGACTGCTGTGGGTAACGACCAGCGCCCAGGTGCTGGCGGCGTTAGCCGCGGTGTTTGGGCATCGCTGGTCAGTATTCCTCAAGTTTAAGGGGGGCCGCGGAGTGGCTACCTTTTTTGGCGGATTAATCGTTCTCTGCCCGGCCGCCGCCCTATTTGGTGGGGAGGTCCTCATTTTGGGAGCCTTTCTAACCAGGTATGTATCCCTGGGCTCAATTATCGGAGCCGTCGCCACCTATACCATACTAGCCCCGCTCACCATTATCAACGGATTCCCCATCGAATATCTGGCCTATGCCCTCGCCGGTGCCATCTTCATTATTGTGGCCCATCGGGATAATATCACCCGGTTACTGGCGGGCACAGAACGAAAGCTAGGGGAAAAGGTAGAAATATAAATCCACTCACCGCTACCCAAGCACCTCCGGTGCCTACCTAGAGAAAGCGCAGTTAAGCAATGCAAAAGGTTGCTGTCATCGGTACCACCACCTGGGGCATAACGCTCAGTTTCCTGCTTGCCGGGAAGGGAATCGAGGTCAGGCTGTGGACACGGACGGAGCGGGAAGCCCGGGAACTGAAGACCAACGGTCCCAACCAAACCCAATTCCCCGGGCTAACCTTCCCGCCCCAGATACGGATTACCAGTCATCTCGGCGAAGCCATGGATGGGGTCAAGGCAGTAATCCTGGCGGTGCCGTCACAGACGATGCGGCACAACATCCAGCTGGTCGCCAGCCACCTTAATAAGTCGGTTCTGGTGGTGAGTGCCGCCAAGGGGCTGGAGATTGGCAGTGGCAAGCGCATGTCCCAGGTAATTGCTGATGAGATAAACCCCCGCTTCCATGCCAACATTTGTGTTTGCTCCGGACCCAACCTCGCCCGGGAAATTGTCCGCAATCTGCCCGCAGCCACCGTGGTCGCCTCCGCAGACACATCCACCGCCAGAAAGGCGCAGCGGCTGCTGACCACCCCCAATTTCTGTGTCTTTACCAACTCTGACGTTATCGGGGTGGAGCTGGGGGGAGCCCTAAAGAATATTATTGCTCTGGGGGCCGGCATGGCTGATGGCCTTGGCTACGGTGATAATGCCAAGGCCGCCTTTATCACCCGAGGGCTGACCGAGATAACTGCCCTAGGGGTGGCTCTGGGGGCCAATCCCCTCACCTTTTCCGGCCTCGCTGGCCTGGGGGATGTCATCACCACCTGCTCCAGCCGGCTAAGCCGCAACCACTATGTCGGTGAGGAGCTGGCCAAGGGGGAACACACGCTTACCGAGATTCTCGACTCCATGAGTGAGGTGGCGGAAGGGGTGAGCACTACCCTGGTTGCCCGTAACATTGCCCAGCAGCTTGAGCTGGAAATGCCAATTACGGAAAAAATTTACCGGGTACTCTACGAGGATTTATCCCCGCAACAGGCAGCCGCCGAATTGATGGGGGGTGTAACCCGGCACGAGCTTGCCGGGCGTAAGTGGCGGCTCTTCTCCCTCTTCCGGCGGCGGAGGCGTAATTCCGGCGTCTAAAATCCCCACTGACGGGCAACAAGACACTAAACTCAGGAATCCAGGTCTATCCTTGTGGTGGGACCCAATGTTTTCCCCAGCTCCTCAAAGAGCCGGCGCTGTTCCTTGGTTAATGACTGGGGAGTAACCACCAATAATCTAACCAGCTGATCACCGCGCCCACTACGCCGAAGGTGAGGTATCCCCTTGTCCTTGAGGCGGAAGATTTCACCTGTCTGGCTACCCGCCGGGATACTAAGCTTGCAGGGGCCATAGAGGGTGGGGACCTCAACCTCCGTCCCCAGTGCCGCCTGGGCAAAATTGATGGGCAGCTCAAAGAGAACATCATCACCCTGGCGGGTGAAGAATTTATGCTTCCGCACGGAGAGAGTCACATACAGGTTACCCGGAGAACCGCCCCTTAACCCAGCATCACCCTCCCCGGTGAGGCGTATCGTCGAATTGCTATCCACCCCGGGGGGGATTTCAATGGAGATGGTGCGCTTATGCTTCTGAGTACCGGCACCCCGGCAATCAGGGCAGGCTTCAGTAACAATCGTGCCGTCACCGTGGCACTGGCGGCAAACGGTGGTATTGACAAACTGCCCAAAGATACTCCGCCGGACTTGACGCACCTGCCCGGTGCCATTACAGGTGGGGCAGCGGCGGGGCTGAGTGCCCGGCTTAGCCCCGGAACCCCGACACGTGGGGCACATCTCGGTGCGGGTTATCTGCACCTCCTTCTCACAGCCCAAGGCTGCCTCTTCAAAGGAGATGGTAACACTGCAGCGCAGGTCAGCCCCGCGCTGTGGGGCACGGCGAGCCGCACTCACCCCCCCAAAGAAGGCTTCAAAGATATCCCCGAAGCCACCAAAGTCAAATCCCTCAAAGCCGCGGGCGAAGAAACCAGGGGCACCATCATGCCCGAAACGGTCATAGGCAGCCCGTTTCTCCGCGTCAGAGAGCACTTCATAGGCTTCGTTTATTTCCTTAAACCTTTCCTCAGCGCCATCCTCACGGTTACGGTCGGGGTGATACTGAAACGCCAGACGACGAAACGCCCTCTTTATCTCGTCAGTAGTAGCGTCTCGAGGCACACCCAAAACTTCGTAGTAATCCCGCTTCACCGCCATATCCTTTACCTAGACCCTTCCCTCAAAAGCAAAGAAGGCGTCTTAAAGACAGAATACCAATCATATGATAGACACAAGGCGGAACGCTTGTCAATGAAGGTAACCACCCAAAATTGGCGGGGGCTAGGCGAAAGACTCACTTAAAGTAAGCTAGTGGTTTTCCTCCAGATAGCCCTGCAAGATGATAGCGGCGGCGATGGCATCATCCTGCCTTTTTCTTCGGGTCTGCCTTGCCTCCTGCATCAGGCGCCGTGCCGATACCGTGGACAACCGCTCATCCCGGAAATCTACGGGAACAGCCACCTGCTTCCTCAGCTCCCGGGCAAAAGCCATCACCTTTTCCGCCTGCGCTCCGAGGCTGCCATCCATGGAGCGCGGCAAGCCCACTATTATTCGCCCTACCTGATTGCGGACGGCGAGGTCAATGATGGCCGCCAAAGCCGCTTGGTCATCACCCCGCTCGATTACCATCAGCGGGCTGGCCAATATCCCCTGCGGGTCACTGAGGGCCACCCCAATCCTCCGGTCACCAACATCGAGTCCCAAACTGCGCGTAATACCCCTCCGACTAGATTAAGCTCTTCACCAGACGCAGGGCTTGATCCAGTTTGTCCTTATCCCTTCCCCCCGCCTGGCCCAGACTGGCCTTGCCTCCCCCACCACCACCCGCCCCCTTGGCCACCC
>CAZAYK010000014.1:0-14742 GCA_964489415.1 uncultured Dehalococcoidaceae bacterium
AGCAGTCGGCGGCGATTATTCTTGCCTCGCCGGTTTACTTCGGCTCGGCGACCGCTTTGTTAAAGGCATTCATGGAGAGGACCGGTTTTCTGGGGCGCCCCCGAAATGTATTTGCCGGGAAGGTGGGTGGCCCCCTGGTCGTCGCCCGCCGTGCCGGGCAGAATTTTACCCTCGCCCAGATAATGTACTGGTTTCACATCATGGGGATGATTGTGCCCGGTTCAACCTACTGGAATATCGCCTTCGGCCGGGGAAAGGGGGAGGTGGTGCGGGATGAGGAGGGGATGCGCACGGTGTGGAACTTTGGGAAGAATATCGCCAGGCTGGTAAAGTCAGCTAATGTTTCACCGGAAGGGAGCCGCTTTGATGATTAACGCCGTCTTTTTTGACCTTTATCAAACCCTGGTTCGCTATGAGCCGCCCCGGGAGGAGATCCAGGCACAGGCATTAAACGACTTTGGTATTAACCTAACCCCGCCGGCCCTCCGCTGGCCTCTGGTGGTGGCTGATGAATTCATCTATCAGGAACTGGCCCGCCGTCCCTGGAGGCAGCGGGCAGAGGCTGACCAGAAGGCGCTGTGGGTCGAGTATGAAAGGTTGCTGCTCAGGGAGGCGGGGGTAGAGGCTGATGAAGGGCTTATCCTGGGGCTACTGGGCAAGATGCGGCAGGTCCAGATGAAGCTGGTTCTCTTTGATGACGTCGCCCCTACCCTGACGGAGCTGAAGAAGAGGGGGCTAATCCTGGGTCTCATCTCCAATATTGACCGTGAGATAAACTCACTGTTAACCGAGCTGGGTCTACCAACCTGGCTTGAGGTGGTGGTCACCTCCCTGGATGCCGGGGTTACCAAGCCGCAGCCGGGGATATTTCTCGAGGCGGTGCGCCGAGCCGGGGTCCCCGCCGGCGAGGCAATGTATGTTGGTGACCAGTATCAGGTTGATGTTGTCGGGGCGAAGAATGCCGGTATGCAGGGGGTGCTTCTCGACCGTGGTGGCTATTTTGACAAGGTAACCGATTGCCCCCGCATCCGTAGCCTCCGCCAGGTGGTGGAATACCTGTGATGCTGAAGGCAGAGGAGGTAGCTTGCGCATATCCTCATTTACGTAATTGCGCAATTACTCTCTGGAACAGTTCCTCTTCCGTTCTGACCCCCTGGACATCCAGGTTGGTGGTGCGGAACGCCCGCACCATAGCCTCAACGAGCTTGGTCTTGCTTAGCTTCTTACCCCCGGAAAACTTGGCCGTTGATGCCAGCTGTTCCAGGAAGGCATCCTCCCCGCGGGAGAGGAATACGGATAGCTTAATCCGGGGAATCCCCGGCGGCGAGGCAGCCTCCCCCCCTTTTGGTGCCGGTTTATCCGAGCCGGTGAGGCGGTCCAGGGCGGTGCCGAAGGCAAGTTCCTCGGTTACGCGGGCTCGTTTCATTTCATCACCTCTTCTGTGAGTAATCGGTAGGCATTGGCCCCGGCTGACTTGGCGGCATAGGTCAGGATGGACTCCCCGGCAGCCGGGGCTTCCTTGAAGCGGACACTAAAGGGGATGAGGGTATCAAACACCCTGATCTTGTCCCCAAAGGCCTTCCGGGTAACTTCAACCACCTCCTTGCTGTGCAGGGTGCGGGCATTGGTCATGGTGAGGAGGATGCCGGCAATTTCAAGGTCGGGGTTGATCTTGGCCTTTACCCGGCTAATCGTGTTCAGCAGCAGGCTGACGCCCTTCATCGCCAGAAAGTCGGCCTGCAGGGGGATGATTATCTGGTCGGCGGCGGACAGGGCGTTGATGGTCAGCAACCCCAGGCTGGGCAGGCAGTCAATCAGGATGTAATTGTACCGGGGGCGTACCGGCTGGAGCATCTCCTTAAGCATCAGCTCCCGGGTAAATGCCCCCACTAGGTCCAGCTCTGCCTGGGAGAGCTCGATATTCGCCGGAGCCAGGTCTATCTCCGGGTTGCTGGTGTGGACAATAACGTCATGCAGTAACGGGCTGGCTTCACCCCTAATCGTGGCAGCGAGGACATCATATACCGTGCGTTTGAGAATGTCCGGGTTAATCCCCATGCTGATGGTAAGGCTGGCCTGGGGGTCCCAGTCGATGAGCAATACCCGCTGCTTATATTCGCTCAGCCCGTGGGCAAGGGCGGCGGCGGTGGTCGTCTTGCCGACCCCGCCCTTCTGGTTGGCAATACAGATAATGGCCATTTTGCCCCCTTTGCAGAAAATATAGCGCAATTGCGCAGTTGCGTCAAATGAGGGGGGCGCGGCTCTGGGGGCCAGAAGGGCATCGCTGAACCGGAGGGAGACCTTCATAGAAAGCACGAAATTAGGGGACATTAAGGGAAATTCGTGGAGAAATGGGAAAATATCTGCTTACCAATAACCTTAGATAGCTTTTAACTCCCGTGAAGCTGCGCCTTGCGAGTTGCGCTGAATTGCTGTCTACGCTATTATGTAAGTGTTAGCACTCTCGGCCCGAGAGTGCTAACAAATTGTAGCTGTTGGTAAATCTTAAGGTAAAGGAGGAGGGAATATATGGCAGTCAAATTGCAACCGATGGCGGACCGGGTGGTCGTCAAGCCTATTGAGCGGGAGGAGAAGACCAAGTCAGGAATCTACTTACCGGATACCGCCAAGGAAAAACCGCAGGAGGGGGAGGTTATCGCCGTGGGTCCCGGCCGGATGTCGGATGATGGCAAGCGGATTGCGATGGATGTCAAGGTGGGGGACACGGTGGTTTATGCCAAGTATGGTGGCACCGAGATTAAGATTGATGATGAGGAGCTGGTAATCCTGCGGGAGAGTGATATTTTGGCGAAGAAGGCTTAAGGAGGCGGGTTTATCTCTAGTAATTATTACATAAAAGCGTTAAGGAGGCAGATATGGCAAAGCAGATAATCTTTGGTGAGGATGTCAGGCATGCCCTGAAGAAGGGGGTAGATGCCCTGGCGGATGCCGTCAAGGTAACCCTGGGACCAAGGGGGCATTGTGTGGCGCTGGACAAGAAATGGGGGGCGCCGTCAGTAATTGATGACGGGGTTACCATTGCCAAGGACATTGAACTTCCTGACCCCTTTGAGAACATGGGTGTCCAGCTGGTGAAGGAAGCTGCCAGCAAGACCAATGATGCCTGTGGTGACGGCACGACAACGTCAACCATCCTGGCTCATGCCATAATTACCGGCGGTTTTAAGAATATCGCTGCCGGGGCGGATGCCATGGCGTTGAAGAGGGGCATCCAGAAGGCAACCGACGCCCTTGTCAAAGAGTTGAAGAGAATGTCTACCGAGGTGAAGGATAAGGAGCAGATTGCCCAGGTCGGCACCATTACCGCCAAGGACAAGGAGATTGGTGCCTTGATTGCCGAGGTAATGGAGAAGGTGGGCAAGGACGGGGTGATCACCGTTGAGGAGTCCAAGGGTACCGCCTATGAGGTAGAATATGTTGAGGGCATGCAGTTTGACCGCGGCTACATCAGCCCTTATTTCATCACCAATGCCGAGCGCATGGAAACGGTGATTGAAGACCCCTACATCCTGATAACTGACAAGAAGATCTCGGCTATCTCTGACCTTCTGCCGGCTCTGGAGAAGATTCTGCAGGTCTCCAAGAATCTGCTCATCATTGCTGAGGATGTTGAGGGTGAAGCCCTGGCCACGCTGGTGGTCAATAAACTGCGGGGCACCCTTAATGTCCTGGCGGTCAAGGCTCCCGGATTTGGTGACCGGCGCAAGGCAATGCTTGAGGATATCGCCATTCTTACCGGGGGTCAGGTTATCACCGAGGAGAAGGGGCGGAAGCTAGACTCGGTTACGGTAGAGGACCTGGGCCGTGCCCGCCGTGTGGTCGCCGATAAGGACAAGACCACCATCATTGAGGGCAAGGGCTCAGAAGAGGCGATTAAGGCGAGAATCAGGCAGATTAAGGCCCAGATTGAGGAGACCACCTCTGACTTTGACCGTGAGAAGCTCCAGGAGAGGCAGGCCAAGCTGGTTGGCGGGGTGGCGGTGATAAAGGTGGGTGCTGCCACCGAGGTTGAGCTCAAGGAGAGGAAGCACCGCGTTGAGGATGCTCTGTCAGCAACACGGGCGGCGGTTGAGGAGGGCATTCTGCCCGGCGGCAGTGTTGGCCTGCTCAATGCGCTCCCGGCTCTGGATAAGCTGGAGGTTAGCGGGGACGAGGCGACCGGGGTTGAGGTGGTGCGCAAGGCAGTTGAGGAGCCACTGCGCTGGATAGCTCACAATGCCGGCCGGGATGGTTCGGTGGTGGTGGACACGGTGAAGAAGAGCCCGCCTGGCGTCGGCTATGATGCTGAGGCTGACGATTTTGGCGATATGGTGAAAAAGGGAATTATTGACCCCACCAAGGTGGTCAGAAGCGGGCTGGAGAATGCCGCCAGTATTGCCAATATGGTGTTGATTACCGAGTCCCTGGTGGCTGACATACCGGAGAAGGAAAAGACACCGTCGATGCCGGGTGGGGGTATGGAAGGCATGATGTAATTCCCGGAGAGTAGCTGAGCAAGATAGCCGCCGCTTTCAAGCGGCGGCTATCTTTTTACAGCTTCAGCAGGTCGTCGAGGGGCTCATCGGGCCCGACGGGGCCGACCACGGCGAGGCGGAGCTCATCACTGGCAAGCAGGTCATTGGCGAGCTGCTCGATTTCCTCGGTGGTGATGGCGTCAATGATGGCGATGACCTGGTCAACACTGAGGATGCGGCGGGTGAGAATCTCCTGACCTCCCATCCAGCCGGAGACATTGCGGCTGTCCTCCATGCGTAGGAGCAGGCGCCCCTTGGATGATTCTTTAGCCCGGGACAGTTCCTCTTCGGGGGGCTTTACCTTTAGCTTGGCGAGCTCCGCGAGGATGGCGCCGATGGCTACCTTGAGGTTTTTCGTTTCCACCCCTGCCGAGATAACGAGGGCGCCGGTGTCAAGGAAGTGGTCCACCGAGCTACTGATGCTGTAGACCAGCCCCCGCCGGTCCCGGATTTCGCTGAAGAGGCGGCTGCTCATTCCTTCGCCGAGGATGACGTTAAGCAGGTCAAGGGTGAAGCGGCGGGGGTGGAGGAGGGGTAAGCCGGGCAGCCCCAGGCATATCTGGACTTGCTCGGTATCCCGTGTCTCAATGGCTAGCCGTTTCCCCGGCTGGTGGTGGTAGGGGGTGAATTCAGGGTGGGGGTGGTGGCTTGTCCAGTTTGCCGTGGCTTGGCTGACTGCGGCCACCATCGCCTCATGCTGAATATTGCCGGCGATGGCCACCACCGTGTTGGCGGGCTGGTACTGGCTTGCCCGGTAGGCAAGCAGCATATCCCGGGTAATGGTGGCCACGGAGGTCTTATCCCCGGCGATATCCCGGCCCAGGGGGTGCCCGGGCCACAGCAGCTCATCAATGAGCTCGGCGGCTCGCTGGGGTGGGGAATCACGGCTCATATTTATCTCTTCAATGATTACCTGGCGTTCCTTGTTAATATCCTCCGGGTCAAACCTGGGGTTAACAATGATATCGGTGAGCACGTCAATAGCGGTGGGGAAATGGGGCTGGGCTACCTTGCACCAGTAGACGGTTAGCTCCTTGTCAGTGGCACCGTTGATGATACCGCCGACCCCTTCTATTGCCATGGAGATTTCCTTAGCGGTGGGGCGTTGGGCAGTCCCCTTGAAGCACAGGTGCTCAATGAAGTGGGAGATGCCCGCTTGCTCATCCGTCTCATATCGGGAGCCAGTGCCAATGAAGAAGCTAACGGTTACGGAGGGGGTATGGGGCATGGTGGCGGTAACCACCCGCAGCCCGTTGTCCAGTATCGTCTTTTGGTACAAATGATGACCTCCCGGTTGGTATAATTGAATTGTAGCGGTATTCTCCGTGTGGCGTCAATTTACGGGGTGTGGCGGGTAAACTTGACAGGGGGGTATAGCCTAAGTCTACAATCGGGTGAGATTATCCTGGTGAGGTTGGAATCCCGTGATTTGTCCCACCTGTCACCACGTTATGATCGTGGTGGAGCATGAGCAGATTGAGCTGGATTATTGCCCTAACTGCTCCGGGGTTTGGTTCGATTCCGGGGAGTTAGAGCTGATGCTGGAGCGGATGGCTCTGGAACAAAATCTGACCGCGGATATCCTGGCCTCTCCCGAGGCGGAGACTACCGAGAAAAGGCGCCGGTGTCCCATCTGCGGGCGGAAGATGAGGAAGGTAACCGTGGGGGAAGACCCTGAGGTGCTTATTGATGTCTGCCCGATAGGCGACGGGCTATGGTTTGATGGTGGTGAGGTGGTGCAGTTGCTGCCGCAGTGTGTCGGGAAGAGATATGGCGGGGCGGATTCTCCGGGGCGCATGTTAACCTTTCTCGGCGAGACGTTTCGCGTCAGCACCAGCCGGGATGCCGGGTGAGGGGGCTAATTAACCGGAGGTAACGGTATAAGGAGGTTCCTATGATTGCTGTCTATGTTATTATCGGGATTGTTGCCATTCTGCTCATCTTCTTTATTGCCACTTATAACAGCTTGATAAGGCTGCGCAATCAGGTGAAGAATGCCTGGGCGCAGATTGATGTGCAGCTGAAACGGCGCCATGACCTTATCCCCAATCTGGTGGAAACGGTCAAGGGCTATATGAAGCATGAGCGGGAGACACTGGAAGCGGTGACCAAGGCGCGCAACCTGGCCCAGCAGTTGGCCAGCGGGGGCGTTGGTGACCGTTCCAAGGCGGAAAGCGAGCTGAGCGGCGCCTTGGCCCGGCTGCTCGCCGTAGTGGAGAACTACCCTGACCTGAAGGCAAACCAGAACTTCCTGGCTCTTCAGGAGGAATTGACCTCTACGGAAAACAAGATCAGCTTTTCCCGCCAGTATTATAACGATTCTGTCTTAAGGCTAAATAACAAGGTGCAGATGTTCCCCTCGAATATAATTGCGTCAATGACCGGTTTTAAGCAGGGTGAGCTCTTTGAGATTTCCGTAGCTGAGGAAAGGGAGGCACCCAAGGTCAGTTTTCCCTAGGCAAGAAGCAATTAAGCCATGTGGGAGCAGATTAGGGATAATCAGCTTCGGTCGGCAGCCCTGACGGTAGCCCTGGGGATAATGCTGCTGCTGCTGGGCTATTTCCTGGGGCAGTACTTTATGGGGAGTGGCCTGGGCGGGCTTATTCTGGCGCTTATCGTCTGGTTAGTCATGAGCCTGGTGGCTTACTACCAGGGCGATAATATCTTCCTGGCGCTGTCTCGGGCAAGGAAGATCAGCCGTGATGACCACCCCCGGCTGTACAATATCGTGGAGGAGATGAAGATTGCTTCCGGGCTGGAGAAGATGCCCGACATCTACATTATTGATGACCCGGCCCTGAATGCCTTTGCCACCGGGCGGGACCCCAAGAGGGCCGCTGTGGCGGTTACCTCGGGGTTGCTGCAGAGGCTGAACCGCGATGAACTGCAGGGCGTTATCGGCCATGAGATTGCCCACATCAAGAACCGGGATGTGTTGCTGATGACAATGTGTGGCGTGCTGCTTGGCGCCATTGTCATTCTGGCCTGGTATGCCACCCGAATCCTGTTCTTCGGCAGTATGGCGGGTGGGCGGAGAAGCTCGGCGGGGGGTGGCCAGGCGCAGCTAATCTTCCTGGTGATTGGTATAGTACTGATGATACTGGCGCCGATTGCCGCCCAGCTGATTTACTTCGCCGTTTCCCGGCGGCGGGAGTACCTGGCGGACGCTTGTTCCGCCCTGTACACTCGTTACCCTGAAGGCCTAGCCTCAGCCCTGGAGAAGATTGCTGCATCCACCATCCAGCTAAAGACGGCCAATCAGGCCATGGCTCCGATGTATACCGTGAACCCCTTTCGCCGGGAGGGGAAGCCGGCCAGTGACCTCACCAGCACCCATCCCCCGATCTCGGAGAGGATCCGCATCCTGCGGGCCATGGCCGGGGCATCACTGGCCGACTATGAGCGGGCTTACCGGGCAGCCCATGGGGGGAGGAAGGGCGTTATCCGTGATGCCGCCAGTCTGGTGGGGGCGGGTGCCGTTGCCAAGCGGGCTGCGCCGGCAGAAGCGACCGGGGAAGAGACGGCGGATAAACTAGCTCGCACGCGGGAGACCTCGGATCTCCTCTGGCGGCTGAATAAATATCAGACGATAGATTGCGCCTGTGGCACCAGGTTAAGGGTGCCCCCCAAGTTCCCCGGAGCCAGGGTGAGATGTCCCCACTGTGGCCGGATTCATCGGGTTAGGTAATAGAGCCGTAGGCTCAGGGGGGGCTTACCCCCTTTTCAGAGTTCTTTGCCTCAATTGACTTCATCCCCAGGGCGCTGTTAACATTAATGGTTGAGGTGGCGAAGATATGGCGAGTGGTATGGCCAAGATTTCCCTGTTTCCCATAACCGCTGAGGTGAATGAGAGCGGTCACCTGGTGATTGGTGGCTGTGATTGTGTGGCGCTGGCCGGGGAGTTTGGCACCCCGTTATATGTCTTTGATGAAGCCGGCCTGCGTCAAAGATGTGCCGAGTTCAGAGAGGAGTTCGGGCGGCGGTATCCGGATACCACGGTGATTTATGCCAGCAAGGCCTTCATCAATAAGGCTCTGGTGCTGCTCTTCCACGAGGAGGGGCTGGGTCTGGATGTGGTCTCTGCCGGGGAGATGGGCATCGCTCATGCCGCTGGTTTCCCCATGGCAAGGGTGTATTTTCACGGCAATAACAAATCGCCCGAGGAGCTGGGTCAGGCCCTGGAGTGGCAGGTGGGCCGCATCGTGGTGGACAATTTCCATGAGTTGGTGATGCTGGACAAAATGGCTGGGGAGCGGGGCAGTATTGCCAGCATCCTGCTGCGGCTTACCCCCGGGATTGACCCGCATACCCACCAGTACAATACTACCGGCACTGTGGACAGTAAGTTTGGCTTCACCCTGGCTGACTGGGGGGAGGCGGTGTCCCAGGCGATGGCGGCAGCTAACCTGAGTTTGGTGGGGTTGCACTTTCATCTGGGCTCGCTCATCTATGAGGTTGAGCCGTATCAGCAGGCTCTCCGGGTTGTGCTTGACTTTGCTGCCGAGATGAAGCGAACGCGCGGTTTTGAACTCAGCGAGCTGGACATTGGCGGCGGCTTTGCCATTCCCTATACCCTGGACTGCCCGGCGCCGCCCATCTCCGCTTATGCTGAGGTGATAACCTCCCTGATTAGGGATAGGTGCCGCGAGCTAGAGCTGGCGCTCCCCCGGCTGATTATCGAGCCGGGAAGGTCGGTAGTGGGGAGATCCGGGGTGGCGCTGTATCAGGTGGGGGCCATCAAGGACATTCCGGGCGTGCGGTGTTATGTTTGTGTTGATGGGGGGATGGGGGATAATATCCGCCCCGCCCTTTACGGTGCCCGGCAGGAGGCGGTAGTGGCCAACCGGATGCGGGATGGGGAGGAGGGGAAGGTTACCCTTGCCGGTAAGTATTGTGAGTCCGGTGACATCCTGATTAGAGATGTTAGTCTGCCCCCGGTTTCCCCGGGGGATATCATTGCGGTTGCTGATTGTGGGGCGTATTGCCTGCCCATGTCAAGTAATTATAACGCTGCGTTCAAGCCGGCGGTGGTTATGGTTAGGCAGGGCAGGGCACGCCTGATCCGCCGGCGGGAGACCCTTGACGACCTGACCCGGTGTGACCTCTAGCCTACCCAGCAAATTACGGAGATGCTCAGTGTGGCAGGTAGTGGGACAAGATAGGGTGGTGTCCTTACTCCGGCGTGGCCTGGAGACAGACTCCCTGGCCCATGCTTATCTCCTCGTTGGCCCCCCTCATGTGGGGAAGATGACCCTGGCGCTAAATTTAGCCCAGGCACTGAACTGCCCGGCAGCGGAGCGGCCCTGTGGTGAGTGCCCTTCGTGTCGGCGGATAGCCTCGTTAAGTCATGCTGATGTGCAGGTCATTGGCTTACGGCAGGATGAGGATTCGGGGGAGGCCAAGCTGATTAGTACCGAGCAGATTGAGCAGATGCAGCACTCGGCCAGTCTCCCCCCCTTTGAGGGCAACTACAAGGTTTTTATTATTGACGGGGCGGAGCTGTTATCTATTGAAGCGGCCAACCGCCTGCTGAAGACCCTGGAGGAACCGGTGAGCCGGGTGGAGTTTATCCTGCTGGCGGTTAATGACCACCTCCTCCCGCCCACGGTGGTTTCTCGCTGCCAGCGTCTGGAGCTAGTCCCGCTGCCGGCGGCGGAGGTTGAGTCTGCCCTGGTGGGTCAGGGTGTTGACCCCGCCAGAGCCCGGCTGCTATCCCGGCTCTGCCATGGCTGTTTGGGGTGGGCGGTTTCAGTGGCGAATGATGAAGGTTGGTGGCAAAAACGGGAGGAGGTAATGGAGCGGCTGATAATGGTAATCAATGCCGATAATGAGGAGAGATTCGCCTATGCCGCCCAGTTAGCTGCCCGGTTTAACCAGAGTAGAAGCCTGGTTTATGAGGAGTTGGCGCTGTGGCGGGACTACTGGCGGGACCTGATGTTGGTGAAGATAGGTCGTGGTGATATAATTATAAATGTGGACCGGGAGGAGGCCCTTAGGGCAATGGCGGAGGGCTATCGGTTGGCCCAGATAACGGCGTTTATTGAGCGGATCCGCGCCGCCGGCATACAGCTCCGGCAGAATGCCAATCCGCGGCTGGTGCTGGAGGTGCTGATGCTCGATATGCCGGGGAAGGAGGGTGGTGGGGGAAATCCGGCTACCCCGATATCGGTGAAATATGGTTGAGATTGTTGGTGTGCGATTTAGAAGAGCGGGCAAGGTGTATTACTTTGACCCGGCGGGCACTGAGCTTAAGGTGAATGACTATGTGGTCGTCAAGACTAGCCGGGGGCAGGAGCTGGGGCAGGTGGTCATTGCTCCTGGGCAGGTAGAAGCCAGCGAGCTAACCGAACCGCTGCGGCCAGTAGTGCGCAAGGCGGAGCCAGAAGACATTGAGCGGGCCCGGGAGCTTGAGGCGAAGGCGCAGGAGGCGCTTACCGAGTGTGGTAAGCTGGTTAGTGAACTGCAACTGCCCATGAAGCTGCTGACCGCGGAATATAACCTTGACGGCAGCCGGGTTACCATCTTGTTCAGTGCTGAAGAGAGGGTTGATTTTCGCGAGCTGGTGCGGCGGTTAAACAGTCGGCTTAAGGTGCGGGTAGAATTGCGGCAGGTGGGTTCCCGGGATGAAGCCAAGCTGATTGGCGGCTTTGGCCGGTGTGGCCGTCCGTTGTGTTGCATGAGTTTCTTAAGCGAGTTTAGCCCGGTTTCCATCCGCATGGCCAAGGAACAGGAGCTGCCGTTAAACCCGATGAAGATTTCCGGTATTTGCGGGCGTCTGATGTGCTGTTTGGCCTATGAGAGCGAGCTGTACCGCGACGTGAAGAGTAAGATGCCCAAGGTGGGGCAGCGGGTCTCTACCCCGGCGGGGATGGCTACGGTTGCTGGGGGCAATCCCCTGAAGGAAACGGTGCTGGTGGAACTGGAGAGCGGGGCAACGGTAGAATACCCTCTTAGCGAGGTCTCTTTTTAGCCGTCGGCAGCAGGGTAATGTTTCCCCTTAGTAGGGCAGGTATTTCTGCCATTGGTGCTGGGTTTGCCGGTAGTGGTAGGGGATGGTGAACGAGAGGTTACCCCGGGGGGGTGTGGGTGGTCGCAGCAGCTTCATACCAGCTTCCTGGGGGGTCCTTCCCGCCTTACGCCGGTTGCAGGCAACGCAGGCACTGACCACATTTTCCCAGGTGTGCTGGCCGCCACGGTAGCGGGGGATGACATGGTCTAGGGTTAGCTGCCGGGTTTGCTTGCCGCAATACTGGCAGGTGAAGTGGTCGCGATTGAAAATCTCAAAGCGGGTCATCTTTCTGCGCCGGTAGGGGCGTTTAACCAGGTATTCCAGCCGGATTACCGAGGGTAGCGGGAGGATTTGCCTCGCCGAGTGAATAAAGCCCGCGCCGTTCTCCAGCATTTCCGCCTTGCCCTGCAGAATTAGCACCACTGCCCGGCGGGCACGGCACACCGCCAGCGGCTCGTAGCTCTGGTTGAGGACTAGGACAGGGTAGTTGACCATTTCCCTTAGATATTCTTTCTACTAGAGAACTTTTTAATTTTACTCCCAAAGCCGGGGGCGATGCAAGCTGGCGTGATGGTTAATTATAAAGCAGGGGATGGTGTATAATTAGCCCGTGAAGCGGGAACTGATGGATATCCTGGTGTGTCCGGTGTGCAAGGGGCGGCTGGAGCTTTCCGTGGCTGAGGAGAATGAAGACGAGGTAATCAGCGGGGCCCTCTCTTGCCGGCAGTGTCAGGTCAGCTATCCCATTAATGATGGCATCCCCAACCTGCTGCCCCCGGAGCCGCACCCCTAGCCAGGCTGGTAGCTTATCCCGGTGGTGGGTGATTCCCATACCTCAATGGCGGTGAGGGAAACCGGGGCTCCGGCCAGCTTGTGGTGGAGCTCTTTATAGATGGTGGCGGCGATGTTCTCCGAGGAGGGGTTCACCTTATCAAAGGGCGGTACATCATTGAGGCAGGTGTGGTCAAAGCGGGCGAGGACTGCATCCAGGTATTGCTTTAGCTCAGCAAAGTCATAAGCAAGGCCGATGTCATCAAGTCGGGAGGCGCTTACCCTGGCTACCACCCGGAAGCGGTGGCCATGCAATGCCTCGCACCGGCCGCGATAGCCCCGCAGGTAGTGGGCAGCGTCAAAGTGCTTTTCTACGGATATCTGGTACATGCGCCAGCCTCAAACGTTTTCCCAGGGGAATACCCCCTGTTCCTCGGTGATGCCCTGGAGTAGCTCCCTGGCCGTCTTGCCGCTTACCGGGTGGATTACATCGGGGGCAATCTCCACCAGGGGAATAAGCACGAAGCGCCGCTCCGTCATTCTGGGGTGGGGTATCACCAGCTCGGGGGTGTCAATTACCTGTGCGCCATAGAGGAGGATATCGATGTCAATGGGGCGGGGGGCCTGGGTCTTACCCGTTCTACCCATTTTACTCTCGATGCCTTTCGCCAGTGCCAGCAAGCCTTCCGGGGAGAGATGGGTAAATGCCTGACACACCAGATTGAGAAAGCGGGGCTGGTCAACATTGCCCATGGGGTCAGTCTCATAGATTGAGGAAATTTCCCCCACCCGTAACCGCCCCGATAGCAGGTCTAGCGCCCGCTCCAGGTTCCTCTGGCGGTTGCCCATATTTGAGCCGAGCCCGAGGTATATTTCCACGGCTTCAGTCACTTACTTTCCCCCGGCGGATGATG
Organism: uncultured Dehalococcoidaceae bacterium; assembly: GCA_964489415.1. Taxonomy (GTDB): domain Bacteria; phylum Chloroflexota; class Dehalococcoidia; order Dehalococcoidales; family RBG-16-60-22; genus CAZAYK01. Next base: position 13,230 of record CAZAYK010000014.1, read on the forward strand.
GCGTCACTCATGCGGCAGACGCGCACCATTTCCTTAACATCGTGAACCCGGACCATGTCGGCGCCATTGGCGATGCCAATGGCGATGGTGGCGGCGGTACCCTCGACTCGCTGGTCAGGGGGGAGGTCTAATATCAGCCCGATCATTGATTTGCGGGAAGTGCCGAGGAGGATGGGCTTGCCCAGCACCTTAAGCTCGGCCAGGCGATTAACTATCTCCAGGTTTTGCTCCAGGGTTTTGCCAAAGCCAATCCCGGGGTCGATGATGATGTTCTCCTCGGCAACCCCGGCCTCCCGGGCCAGCCTGATGCTCCTTTCCAGGTCAGAAATAACCCTGGCCATGATGCCGGTGCGAGGCGGGGCATCCCGCTGGTTGCCCATCAGGATGAGGGGTACCCCGGTGGCGGCGGCGACCTCGGCGATTTTGGGGTCTCGCTTCAGCCCCCAGATATCATTAATCATAGTGGCGCCGGCCGCCACGGCTTGCCTGGCCACCGCCGATTTGTAGGTATCAATACTGATGGGGATGGTTATCTCGCGGGATAATCTTTCAATGGCCGGTATCACCAGCGCCAGTTCTCCCTCGACATCATCAACGGAGCGGGGTTCGGTGCCGGGGCGGGTGGACTCGCCGCCGACATCGATTATATCGGCCCCTTCGGCAGCAAATCGCTTCGCTTGGGCAACTACTGCCTCAATGTCATTACCCAGCCCGTCTCCGGAGAAGGAATCGGGGCTGAGGTTGCAGATTCCCATGACATAGGTGCGCTCCCCCCAGCGGAACACAGTGTTGCCGCAGCGGGTGGGGGCTAGCACTGATTGACCCTGTGACATAGGACACCACCGGAAAAATCAGCTCTATTCTAGCACTTTCTGGCTGATTAGGAAACCTCGGCGGGGGTAACTTGTCAAAGTTAGCCGGAAAGAGTAGGATAGTGTTGTTTCCGGCAGGGATAGACAAAACTGCCCAGGCGAACCCAATATGCACAATGATGGCTGGCAGCTCAAACCCGGTGACAGGATTTTTCGTCCGCGCCGCATTAAGCGATTTCGTTTAAGACGAGTTTTAGGGATTCCCGCCCTCTTCAGTGCTGGCTACGGAGACGTTGGCTCCTCTATTTATTACGCGTTGGGCATTGTGGCTATCGTGGCGCTGGGGGCAACTCCCATTGTGCTGGCAATAGCCGGGGTTATTTATATCTTTAACGCACTTACCTATGCCGAGGGTGGTGCCATGATAACCGAGGCGGGTGGTTCCGCCAGCTTTGCCCGGCACGGTTTTAATAACCTGGTTGGTTTCATCGCTGGCTGGGCGCTCATGCTGAGTTACATTGTGACCATGGCTATCTCAGCGTATACCATCCCGCCCTATCTTGCCTTTTTCTGGCCGGCATTGAAAAAGCCGGTGCTGGGGACCGTGGTATCCATGGCTATTATCGTGTTCCTGATGGTCATCAATGTCATCGGGGTCAGGGAGTCATCACGGGTTAATATCTTTTTTATTGGCGTGGATA
>CAZAYK010000015.1:0-14716 GCA_964489415.1 uncultured Dehalococcoidaceae bacterium
CCCCCGCTGAAGGGTGTGTGGCTGGGCATGAGCCCAGCCACACACCCTTGTTTTTCGCTGATTTCCCTCCGCCAACCTTCGCCGGTTGACAAACCACCAATGTTACACTATATTCTTATTTGACCCAAGAGTGGTCAATCCCGGCTAAATATTAAGGGGGGTGAGACATGAACTAGAATCAACCAAGAAGGATAGCAAGAACCAATTAGGAAAGGAGATGGGGAATGCGAAAAGTATTCTTAGCAATAGTGGCACTGATCCTGATAGGTGGCTTAATCCTTGGCGGCTGTGCTGCCCCCGCCCCAGCACCCACCCCAGCCCCGGCACCGGCCCCAGCACCAGCGCCCGCCCCAGAAAAGCCACCGGCGCCAGCACCAGCCCCGGCACCGGCTCCAGCCCCAGCGCCAGCGCCCGCCCCCGCTCCAGGGAAGGCACCCAAGCCAGGCGGCACCCTAACCATCAACTTCTTCCGAGCTGCCGGACGCTTCGGGGTACCGCTCAATATCCGCCATGCTGACCACTGGTATGCTGAACATGCCCTCGAGAAGCTGGTTGAGCCGCATGAGAGCCAGCCAGGAGCCTATTCACCCCAGCTGGCGGAAAGCTGGGAGCTGACCCCAGACAAGTCAGCCTACATCTTCCATTTGAGAAAAGGGGTCAAGTTCCATGACGGGACACCCTTCAATGCCCAGGCAGTCAAGTGGAACCTCGATAAGCTTCTGGCCAGCAAGCGCCCCCAGGCAGAGAAGTGGACATCAATAGACGTTATCGATGACTACACCGTCCGGGTGAATCTCAGCGACTGGGATAACCAGGTGCTGAGTGGCTTTGCCTCTGACGTGGGCTTTATCATCTCACCAGCCGCCTTTGAAAAGTACGGCGAAGACTGGTGCAATACCCACCCCATAGGTACCGGCCCGTGGAAGTTAAAGGACTACGCCCGCAACCAGTATGTGAAATATGAGAAGAACGAGGACTACTGGGGGAAGGTGCCTTACCTTGACGAGCTTGTCATACTCCACATTAAAGACCCCATGACCTACCAGGCAGCCTTCTTAAAGGGAGAGGTGGACATCCTTTATTCGGTGGACCCCACCACTGCCAGCGAGCTAGAGGCAACGGGTAAATACATCGTCGATGACTCCACCACCGGACCCGGCAACTGCATCGTCTTCAACTCGGAAGACCCCAGCTCGATATGGTCCAATAAGAAGATGCGCGAGGCGCTGGAATATGCCATTGACAAGGAAAAGATAACCAAGACCCTGCTCCATGGCTACGCTGTACCCCAGTATGAGATTATTAAGGGTCTTCACGAGGCCGGTGGTGACCCCGGCACCACCCCGCGGAAATATAATCCGGAGAAGGCCAAGCAGCTGATAGCTGAAGCCGGCTATCCCGAGGGGGTCAAGGTGAAGTTCACCGTAAATGCCGCTGGGCCACAGGATACCAATGTTGCCCTGCAGTCACAGCTAGCCGAAGTGGGCATTCAAGTAGATCTAAACCCCGTCACCGAAACCACATTTGTCAAGATGGGCTTTGAGCCTCCCGTGGGCAATGACCTGCGGGCTGAAGCCCAGCGTGGCGGGCCAACCAACCCACTGCAGGCCGTCAAGGAGACCCTCTCCGAGAAGTCCATCTACTTCCGCGGTGTCAAAAGACCGGAAGGCTTCCAGGAGTTGCTGGAGAAGGCACTTCACGAAGAGGACCCCGCCAAGGTAATAGAATACCTGGAGCAGATGGACAAGCTAGCCTACGAGGATGCCATGTTCGTACCCCTGTGGGCAGTTAAGTTTGTCCATGTTATCCACCCCTACGTTAAAGACGCTATCCTCCTCTATGGTGGCGGGCCTCATCCTAAGCTGCAATACGCCTGGCTGGATAAGTAAAGCCAGCTAGATCAAGCCCCTGGGGTGTGGGGCAGGTAGTAACTTTGCCCCACACCCCAAGGCAGCCCCGGTTTGACTTTTCCCTCAACATGCCCCGAAATTCCCCACTAAATTGACAAAATGACCAAAATTTGGCGCCAAAAGGCTTGACTTTTTACTCAACACATCGTATAATAACCTAGCGGTAAATTTGAGGGGACTCTGGTCATGGAAGAGGCCAAGAGGTTTGGCGCCAGGCTAAAGGAATTAAGGATCAGAGCTGGCTTTACCCTAAGAGGTCTAGCCCAGGCGGTTAATATTGATTTTACCTACCTGAGTAAGATTGAAAACGGGGTAATGCCCCCTCCCAGTGAAAAGGTAATACTACAGCTAGCCAAGGTTCTTAATGCTGACCAAGATGAACTACTCACCCTAGCCGGGAAGATACCACCGGATATTGTTAAAATACTAAAAGATCCCGAGGCTTTAAAGATGTTGCGCTCAAGCCACCTACAAAAAAGGAACAAGGCCTCGCGCAATAAGGGGGTAACCATGCCGAAACTATCACTGCCGCTTAAAACACTATACCGGGTAGCCATACCACTTATTGTAGTAATCGCCGTGGCAGCCTCATTATGGTTTGCCACACCGACCAAAGCACTTACTATCACCTACCCCACACTCCCCTCGGGAACCATCGGGAGCACCCACTCGGGTCAGCTAGTAATCACCATTGAGGACTATGAACACCTCCCTGTCCAGCATATTGACATGGAAATCTACAATGTAGCTGACCCCACCAAGAAGGCTACCTGTACCTATCTACCCACCACCAGTACTTCCAAGACATATACTGGTAACTTTGGCACAGTAACCGTTAATGCCCAGACCGGTTTCGGCTGGCAGTATGCTACCAAAGCCGGCTATGCCGTTTGGAAGGGAACTGCCTACACCTGGACCCCCCGGGCGGGCTACGGCTATGCCTATACCCCCGGCTCAGTATCAATAACCTATGATATCACCTGGACCTCTCCCACCAACTGGCCCAGCGGGCAATACAAAATCAAGACCGAGATTATTGCCAATGGCCATACCTTCACTGAATACAGTAATCCCTTCACCCTCTCAGCAGCGGTGGCTGGTGCGGTAGTCCTGCCTCCCGCACCACAACCTGGAGTTACCGATGTATCTAACGTGGTTGATATCAACGGCAGATTCATCCAAACCGCGACCGCCAAGTCCCAAGATGAGAAGGTTGAGGTAACCGTTGAGAAAGATACCATCGGCTTGACCAAAGAAGGCAAACCTCTCCGCCAAATTGAGATAGTGCCCATGACAGCGCCACCATCACCGCCACCCGAAGCGGAGGTTATCGGGCTAACCTATGACCTCGGCCCTGAAGGGGCTACCTTCGACCGGCCCATCACGATAACCCTGACCTATGACCCCGGTGAGCTGCCGGAGGGAGTGGAACCTGAAGACCTGGTCATCGCTTACTGGGATGCCACCACCGGTCAGTGGGTTGAGCTATCTAACATAGTCGTTGACACCACGAACAATACCGTCAGCGGACAGGTCAATCACTTCACCGCGTTCGCCATTGTCGCCTACACCAGTCCCGCTACCTTTACCGTCAGTGACCTGACGATCACCCCGACCGAGGTAGACATTGGCGAAAGGATCAAGATCAGTGTTAACGTAGCCAATAGCGGTGACCTTACTGGCACCTACGAAGTAGCCCTCAACATAAACGGGATAAAGGTGGCTACCAAGCAGGTTGAAGTTGCCGGGCATGAAAGTAAATCAGTAACCTTCACCACCACTCTGGCTGCGGCGGGAAGCTATGAAGTAAACGTCAACGGATTAACCGGAACCCTGACCGTGAAACCTGCCCCAGCACCACCGGCACCAGCACCACCCACCCCGGCACCGGCACCACCACCAGCACCAGCACCACCCCCCCCGGCACCGCCACCACCGCCGACCCCGGCACCAGCACCAGCGCCGGTACCCACGCCAGCTCCGGCACCACCACCAATCAACTGGTGGTATGTTGGCGGCGGCATAATTGCAGCCATTATCCTCATCGCCATCGTTGCCTGGCGGATGGCAGGCCGCCGCAAAGATTGATAACACTGATAAAGAAATACTAGTTGGCTGATCAGAAACCAAGGCGAGCCGCTCCTTTAGCGGCTCGCCTTGGTTTTTTCCGTTTTAAGCAAAGCCCCCTGGAAACCACCAACTTATAGACATTTTTAGGCCACCTGATATATACTCCTGATATATACTACAGCAGGTGCTATATCATACTGGTAGTTTAGTTACTTGACGGAAGTCACTATTTTTGCTAATATCTGACAGCTGGCTTGGAGCGGTGGTGTGAAGATAGAGTTGCCCCATAAAAATCCCTATACCTGGTCTGGCCTAGCCTTGCTCATTGCCGGTCTCCTGGTATCTCCTTTCGCCTACTTTGTTCTGCAACTAACCTGGCTAACTGCGCTGGGCATCTGCATGCTGATACTATCCTTTATCCTCATCGCTCTAGGCAGGACAATCCCCAAGCTACCCCCTGAGGTCTGCAGCCTTCTCCTCGAAACCGGGATTGACAATATTGCTGCCATTGTAGAGGAGCTAGGGATTAAAGCCAAGGCTGTCTATCTTCCCTCATCAATCACCGGTGACCGGCCGCAGGCACTCGTGCCGCTCCACGCCAATCCCTCACTACCCTTGATCACCCAAGCCCTGCCCCAACGGCTTATTGTTCGCTATGGAAGCCGCCCCGATGACATCGGTCTATTGCTGTCAACAATTGGGAGCATCACCACTGGTATGCTGGAGGTAAAACCGAGGCCAACCTCAGCCGAGCTGGAATCAGCGCTGACCTCGTTGTTCATCGGTCACCTGGGCATAGCTGATAGGGCGAGCGTTTCCTGCCAGGAAAACATTATCCGGGTAGAAATTCACCAACCCCATATTGAAGACGGGGTCAACTGGTCACATCACTGCCTGGGAGGCCCCCTAGCCTCAATAGTTGCCTCAGTGTCAGCGGAAGCCTGGAACAAGCCGGTCACCATCAAGCAGGAGAGGATCCAAAACGGCAAGCATTACGTTGAAGTTGAGGTCATGGCGTGAAATTATACAACAGCTACATCATTAGCATTGCCCTGGCCCTGTTGCTAACTACCGTCATGTTGATTGCTACCGGGCAGAACGCACTCGATATCTACTACACCATCTATATTGTCGAGGCCCTTGTCATCACCGAACTCTTCGCGTTCTTCAATGCCAGAGCCCGCCGCGGATTGACCTTGGTGAGCAGCGTGCTCTTTGCTGGATTCCTGGTGGTGTTAAGCCTGCAGGTCATCAAGGTTCTAATATAGCAGCCAGCCCTCACCATGAAAAGATTGGCGATCGGTCTATCACTAATTATCCTGCTGGGAATTTTGGCCCACGGCCTGCCCAGCCACGCCCAACCCAGCCAAGTACCCCACGTGAATCCCGCCATGGCCAGAGACACGCTGGAGTCAGCCGAGGTGATGTTCGCCTACAGCAACCTGTTTACCATGGCCGCCCTCAGGCAATACCAGGACGCTGGCAACATGCTTGAGGAACTGAGAACCGCAGAGATTCCTGAGGAACTACAATACATTTCTGACCGCTATAACAATCTCTCCCGAGAATTATTTACCCTGTTGAACAAGGGGGAGTGCCTCCTCAATGAAGCCTCATCAGCCTTTTCCCAAAACCAGCCCCGCCACGCTCAGGAGAGGCTAAATGAAGCCGAGGCAGCCATTCACAGCGCCCGCTTCCTGCTAGATGACATGGAGGTAATAGCCGAATCCTTAGCCAGTAAACTGGGGGTATTGGCCACTCCGGCGACAAGCCAGTTAGACCAGGCTTACCAGCGCCTAGAAAGGAGCCTGCAACTCCTCAGGCAACTTACTGAAGCGCTCGATCAACTGCGGCAGAGACTTGTGGAGAACCCGGAAGTTAAAATCACCACCAAATTCCATCATATCACCCTACTGGAAATATCCGCACCTGATACCGTCTATCCGGGACGGCCCTTCATCATCAGGGGAAAGGTGACATCAACCAACGGCTATATAGACCGGACCATTACGGTACTCCTTGATGATAGCCCACTCACCCGAGAAACAGTAACCGGGCGGTTTCACCTCCAGGTGACCACACCACCGGACACGCCATCTGGTGAACACATCCTCACCGTGGCCGTCACCCAGCAAGGGCATTACTCCGCCGCCGAAAAAAGGCAAGCCATTAACGTATCTAGGCTACCAATACAGGCTGAGCTTCAGTTACCCCGGCTGGCAATCCTGCCCCAACCAATCCAGATTAACGGCAGAGTACACCACAAACTACATCCCCTCCAGGATGCCCGAATAAACCTCACCTTTAAAGGCCTGGCCAGTACAGCGATGACAGCAGCTGATGGTAGCTTCACCGGAGAGGTGAGCACATCGCAACTAAGGCTAACAACGGCCACAGCGGTCAACCCTTTCTACGTCACTACCACCACCCGAGAGCTGCCTGTTGACCCTTCCCTATTTGGTTGGCAAGCAATAACGATAGCCATTGACCCGGTTGAGCCATGGTATTCTCCACTCAAGATAACGAGGCAGATTTCTACGATCAATCCACTGAATACCGCCTTAATGCTAGCCGCACTGATCTCCTTAGGGCTGCTTACCTACCGGCAGGTCAGGACCAGTCAGCAGGAAAGGGGTAGCCACCCATCTCAGCCGGTAGAATTACCTGTAGCTGCCCCACCACCAAGACTCAAGCTCACCGGCATTACCGGCAGAGTACTGTCAAGTTACCGGAGCGGGGTCAAGGTGGTAGAAAGGGTCAGTGGCATAACCCTGCTACCCCACACCACCCTCCGTGAGTTCCTCAACGCCACCTCCCCCCGATTGGCCACGGCTACCCAGCCGTTTACTGAGCTAACCCTGATGGCCGAGCTGGCTCTTTACTCCCCCCATCCACTGGATGAAGATGACGCCTCGAGAGCGGAACAGCTTGCTGCCCGGGTTAGAAAGGAGCTGCCCGATGGAACTTCATAGATTCCTGCTGATCGTAACCCTGGCCATCGTGGCTATCCTGGGAATAACTGCCTGGTTTTTCCCACTAAATGATGATTTCCGCACGGAGAATACCTTCTGGAATGGTAGCCAGGAAATAGTCAACCGCTATTCCCTCACCCCGCTAGAATCGCTGGCCGAGCTAGCTTCCGCCCCCGCCGGGGCAACCCTTATCCTTATTCCTTACCTCAGCTTCACCCCAGCGGAACTGGAACTGGTGAGCGATTTTGTCTCCCGCGGGGGAACCCTGATCCTGGCCGATGATTACGGCTATGGCAACCAGATACTGGAATATCTGGGGCTCCGGGTACGGTTCTCCACAAAGGCACTCCTTGACCCGATATCCCATTACAAGAACAAGTGGTTCCCCAAGATTTCCCATCTCAAGCCCAGCCCGCTGACCATCAATATCAGCAGCCTCATCTTCAACCGCGCCACCACCCTCAGCAATGCCGAAGGCAGCGACATTCTTGCCCTGTCCTCCTCATTCAGCTTTCTGGACCAGAATGGTAACCACCTCCGGGATGAAGAAGAACCGGTGGGACCCTTCCCGGTAATCTCCCGCCACTACCTAGGCAACGGCCAGGTGATACTCATTGCCGACCCCAGTATCTTCATCAACTGTATGCAATCGTGGGAAGGTAATCACACCCTTCTTCACAATATTGCCAATATTACCACGTCAGAGCTGTTTATTGACCAGTCGCACCTGCCACCATCCACCCTTTACCAAGCCAAGTGTATCCTGAGCCGCCTGCGCAACTTCCTAGCCCAGCCACTGGGCACAATTGGGGTGATATTAGCCCTGCTGGCGATAACACTGCGACCAATATGGCACAAGCCAAGTCATGAAAGGAGACCATAATGACCCAAGAAAAGAGACAGGGACAGGAAATAATAGGCAATATTATTGCTGAGGTATCCAAAGTAGTCATCGGTAAGGATGAGGTAAAGGAACTCCTCCTGGTAGCCCTGTTGAGTCAGGGGCATGTGCTTATTGAGGGTCTGCCCGGCACGGCAAAAACTACCATTGCCCGTACCTTCGCCCACGCCATGGGGGGTAGGTTCAAAAGGGTGCAGGGAACACCGGACATGTTACCCGCTGACATACTCGGTTTTTACCTCTACCGTCCTGATGGCAGCGCCACCTTTATGCCCGGGCCCATCTTCACCAATGTGCTGCTCGCCGATGAACTGAACCGGACGACCCCCCGCACCCAAGCAGCCCTCCTTGAAGCCATGCAAGAGCAACAGGTCACCATTGAACGGGAAACCCACCCTCTGCAATACCCGTTCATCGTCATTGCCAGCCAGATACCCTACGGTGGTGCCGGCACCTCCCCGCTCACTGAGGTCCAGCTTGACCGATTTATGTTCCGCATCTGGAGTGCCCTTCCCAGCAGGGAAGAGGAAGACCAGATCCTGCAGGAGATTGATCAAATATCAGAAGCTCACGTCTCCGCAGTTGCCACCCCTAACGATATCATCCAGCTCCAGCAAGAGGTCAAAAGGGTGCACATTGCCGACAGCATCCGCCACTATATCATCAACCTCCTTGATAATCTGCGCCATCATCACGACATAGCCCTTGGCCCCAGCCCCCGAGCCGGCATTGCCCTGTTTAAAGGCTCACGAGCCCTGGCCTTCATCCACGGCAGGGATTTCGTCCTCCCCGATGATGTCAAACGGCTGCTGATACCGGCTCTCTCCCATCGCCTCCGCATCAATGCCGAGGCAGCTATGGAGGATGTTACCGCAGAGGATATCATCACCAAGGTAGCCAGCGAGGTTCCCGTACCCAAAGCTGATGATGAATAAATTATCGCCCCGATTGTTATGTCAAATATATGCCCTGCTGGTGCTGCTGGCAGCAGCCCTCATGTCAGCATTGCCCTACTGCCTGCTGGCGCTGGCTCTGCTGGCAGCGATACTAGTTATCACCGTGCGCCCCCTGCCCCCCAGAACTAAGGTCGCCATTACCATGGCAACTATATTTTTACTGCCACTGGCCGGAGCAGCAACACTAACCCCCCTGACCCTACCCTCACCGATACTAACCCAGATGGTAGCGGCATTAGCCACCCTCCCCCTTATCTACCTCCTTGATGACAACCTGAGGCAAAGTGCCCAGCAGTCCAGCCAATTCATGCCGGGAAGGAAGGGGCGCCATACCACCCAAACCTATGTAGCCCTATTTACCACTACCCTAGGGGTTATAGTGATCTCACTGGCGCTTAGTCAACCCGTCCTATTATTTACCGGCATCATCCTTGCCCTGTACCTCCTGGCGATGCTGGCACAAATACTGCTAACCATCCCCAGGCAACCCATTGCGGCACCGGCTACCCTAAAGAGGGTCATTGCCGGCACCACGGCTGATGTTCCCTTCAATATTATCAGTAAGGTGCCAAGAACAATACATTGCTTGATTACCCCACCAGAGCCACGGGTTGCTCTGTCACCCCAGAGATTCACCATGAGCCAGGGGGAGAGCCGGTTAAACCTCAGTGTGACGCCGACCCTGGCCGGTCCATCACGCCCCCTACTCCAGGTATCCATCACGGACTCCAGGGGGTTGGTCCAGATAAATCAGACAATTGAACCGCTGGAGCTTGAGGTTATCCCCAGGGCAAAATATGCGGAATGGCTGGCCAGCAAATTTCTGGAACAGACCGGAACCGGGGTAGTGGCCACCGCCGCTCTACCATCAGAAGCGATGACAATACATAAAAAAGGCACCGAATACTGGGAAAGCCGGAGCTATCAAGCTGGCGACCAGCTAAGAGACATTGACTGGAAACACACCCTGAAACTAAGCCAGCTAATCGTCAAGGAATACATTGCGGCGGGGGAAAAAGCCACGATTATTGCCGTCAACCTTTCCGTCAGTGGTGCTGAGGAAGCTGACATACTGGCGTTCAATTTAATAACTGCGGCGCTAACCCTTGCCCGGGAGAAAATACCTGCGGCACTGGCCGCCTATAACCATCAGAGGGTTGTCCTGACTACCGCCGTCTCCGACCCGACCCAAATACTGAGGCAGGCAATGTCCCTGGTCAAAGAGATTACTTCGGTAGAGCTTGCCCGGCGGCATCTGGAGCCACCCCACCTTACCAGGCTGAGGCGAAATATCACCCAGCTGAGGAAGGCAGAATCGGAGTCTGCCCAGCATTTACTTGACCTGCTCGACTTTGAATACCGTGCCATTGAGACGGCGGCTAAGAATCACCCGGCCACCATCGCCCTATCCTCGGTGGCAGAACATACCCCGGCCCCGGCAATGATAGTGCTGATATCGCCGCTAAATCACGATGCTGAAGCCGTGATGATCACCACCGAAAAGCTAGCCAAGAGGGAATTTGCCACCATACCATTACCCCTTAACCAGTCTTAAGCCACTACTCCACGGTAACACTCTTCGCCAGGTTACGCGGGTAGTCTATGGGGCAACCCCTCTCCCGGGCGATATGGTAAGCCAGGAGCTGCAGAGCCACGGTGTTAACCACGGGAGAAAATATGGGGTCAACCTGGGGTACGGGGATAACCCAATCAACCAGTTCCTCGATATTCCTATCCCCCTCACCAACCAGGGCCAGCACTGGGGACTGCCGGGCCTTAACCTCCTTGATATTGGTCACCATTGCCTCGTAGGTGCTGTCCGGTGACACCACCGCGATAACCGGTGTCTCACTGCCCAGCAAGGCAAAGGGGCCATGCTTAAGTTCACCGGCGGCATAGCCCTCAGCATGAATATAGGAAATCTCCTTCAACTTCAGGGCTCCCTCCAGAGCGACGGGGAAGTTTATCCCCCGGCCGATGAAGAAGACATTGTCAAACCCGCACAGATGCCGAGCATAATCCGAGATTAGTAACTCATTATCCAGTACCTGCTGGACCTTAGCGGGCAATTGTCTCAGCCCGATGATAAGATTATCTAATCTGCGGATATCAACCTTGGAATAGGGTAGCGCCAGCCAGTATAAGGCAATGAGCTGGGCCGTAAAGCTCTTGGTGGCGGGCACGCTGATTTCCGGACCAGCTCGGGTATAAACCACCTGCTCAGCAAGCCGACTGGCGGAACTACCCACCACATTGGTAATGACAATCACCCGGCATCCCTCTTCCCGCAGCCGTTTGATGGCCCGAAGGGCATCGGCCGTTTCCCCGGACTGGGTGATGACAATCGCCTTATTCCTGGCCGAGGCACGACCACCGTAGTTGAATTCCGAAGCCAGCTCAACCCTCACCGGGATTTCCACCAGCTCCTCAATGAGATATTTGCCCACCAAGGCGGCATGATAGGAAGTGCCACAGGCCAAGATAAGCACATCCTCCCCCCCAGTATCCCCCACCACGGCCAAATCGGCAGCCGGCTCACCAGCGGTGATATACTGCTTCAGGGTATCCCGGATTACCTTAGGCTGCTCATGTATTTCCTTAATCATGAAGTGCTCATAGCCACCCTTCTGGGCATCCTCAACACTCCATACCACTTGCTGCTCTTCCCGGCTAACCGCCACACCTTCCCTCATCACCTCGACACTACTTGCCGTAATTACGGCAATATCCCCATCCTCTAAATAGATAACCCGGCGGGTGTAATCGAGCACTGCGGGCACATCGGAAGCCACGAAGTTCTCCCGGTCACCAACACCAATAATCAGCGGGTTGCCTTTTCTCGCGGCGACTAATCTAGGCTCACCCTCCATCAAAACAACGATAGCATAACTACCATCAAGGTCACCCAGGGCCCTAGCTACCGCTTCAGCCAGGTCACCGTCATAATACTTTTCAATCAGGTGGGGAATTACCTCGGTATCTGTCTCTGAAATGAGATTGTGCCCTTCGCTGAGTAGCTGGTTGCGCAAACTCTGGAAGTTAGTAATGACACCATTATGCACCACCGCAACCCTACCGCTACACCCACAGTGGGGGTGGGCATTCTCCCGGGAGGGCTCCCCATGAGTTGCCCACCGGGTATGACCAATGCCCATCTTCCCCCCAAGCTGGGGGGCCTTCTGGGCCAGCTCTTTCACCCTGACCGCATCCTTGCACACGGCAAGGTCACTACCCAGGACAGCAATCCCACAGGAATCATAGCCCCGGTATTCCAGCCGGCTCAGGCAGTTAAGCAGAACCGGTTGCGCCTCCTTATCACCGATATAACCGACAATACCACACATGGGAATACCCCGTTAATCCCCTCGCTGATTATCTCCCGCTAAAATACCAGGCTCCGGTCAGGGATGTTACCCCGGATCAGCTTCAATGCCTGAATCTGGCAATAGTTACCGATAATAACCCCCGGCTGAAAAACCACATTATTACCGACATTACACCCCTCACCCATCATCGCCCCCACACTCACGGTGTGGGATTCCCCGTTAACCCTGACCTCGCTTTCACCACTGCAGGCGGTAAGATGCCCCTTAATCACGCAGCCCTTATCAATAACTGAATCATGAATAATGCAGCCTGAGCCAATACTAACATCATCACCAATAACGCTGTTCTTAATCTCGGTAAATGGTGAGATAACCACATTATCACCAATGCTCGTTGCGGGCAGAATACATACATTGGGGCCAATGTCACAACCCCCGCCGATAACCGCCGGGCCAATCAGGTAAGAATTTGACCGTATCACGGTATCCTTACCCACCGAAACCCGCCCCTTGATGGAAACGCCAGCCTCAATGGTCCCCCCCAAGCTCGCCTCAATGTGACGGAGAACAGCGTCATTTAGATTCAATATGTCCCAGGGATAGACCACATCAAGCCAGGTGCCATCGGTCTCCCAAGCACTAATGGTATGCCCCTGAGCTATCATATTGTTTAAGACTTCAGGAATATCCAAGCTGGATTCAATAAAGCGGAAAATCTCCTTATTAAAGGCGTAGATGCCAGTATTAACCACATTACTACCCGGCTCTTTGGGCTTTTCCTCAATGCCCTTCACCACACCCCGCTCCACGGTCACCACCCCATAGCGGATCGGATTGGCTACCCTCTTTACCAGCACCGCCCCTGGCTCTTTTCCGATAAACTGGGCAATGGTGCCCGCCTCAATTAAATTATCCCCAGGCAAAACGAGGAATTCATCATCGGTCACCGCCTCAGCCTGAGCCAGGGCATGGGCGGTGCCCAGCTGCTTCTCCTGGGTCACATATGTTATGTCAACTCCAAATTGCTCTCCCGAGCCGATGGAATTGAATATCTGCTCCTTTCTATAGCCGACGACAAGCACAATGTTACCAATACCACTATGCGATAGTGCCTCGACCACATACTGCAGTATTGGCTTATCGGCGATGGAAAGCATCGTCTTGGGACGGTTAACGGTAAAGGGTCTTAGTCTCTGCCCTTCACCAGCCGCTAAAATTACTGCCTGCTTCATTACCCCACCTCAAAATACCCTTGAATCGGGCAGAATTACCCCACTGGCAATAGCCCCCGGGCCGATAAAGGCATTATTGCCAATCAGGCTACCCACATTAATCGAGGCATTAATTCCGGTTTCCACCCCGTCCCCGATGATGGCACCTAGCTTGCGCCTCCCCGTCTCCCGGTCAGCCACCAATATCTTCCCTTTGTCCAGCCGCCGGTTGGCAATCTTGGTGCCAGCGCCGAAGTTACACCCCTCCCCAATAACGCTGTCCCCCACATAGTTATGATGAGGCAGCTTACTGCCTTTCATGATAATGGAGTTCTTGACCTCAACGGCACTACCAATATGGCAATTATCACCAATGGCGGTGCCCGGGCGGAGATAGCAATTGGGCCCAATCTCACAATTCTGCCCAATTATCACCGGACCAACGATATAGGAGCCTGACCTGACCACAGTATTCTCACCAATGGCAACAACACCCTTGATTACCGCACCGGCCTCCACCTCACCCAGGTTCTGCGGTTCAATTCGGGCGAGCAATGATTCATTAGCCGAAAGCAAATCCCAGGGATAGCTAAGGTCGAGCCAGTGGCTAATCTCCTGATAAGAAACATCCTGTCCCCGATCCATGAGCAGCTGTAATGAATCGGTTATCTCATACTCCCCACGGGGTGATTTAGGGGTATCGGCGATGGCAGCAAAGATATCGGGGGTGAAGAGGTAAAGACCGGCATTGGCCCACCGGGAAGGGGGGTGCTCGGTCTTCTCATAAATGCGCACCACCTTGCCCTCACACAGCTCCACCATGCCCAAACCACGGCTATCCCTAACCTCAATTACACTGATGGTATTATCATCCCGCTGGGCAAGCTTCTTAATATCCTCACGGCTGAGGATATTATCACCATTGATTACCAAAAATTTCCCGTCAACGAGCTCCTCTACGGCCCGGATAGCATCTGCGGTGCCCATTTGCCTGCGCTGGTTACAGTAGACAATATTTACCCCCCATTTGGCACCATCGCCAAAGTAATTACGCACCTGCTCATCACAATAGCCCACAATGAAGATAAACTCCGTGATGCCCGCCTGGCTGGCTTCAACGAGCAGGTGCTCCAAGATAGGCCTGTTGGCAATAGGTAGCATTACCTTGGGCCGGCTGTAGGTGAGGGGGCGCATCCGGCTACCCTCACCCGCCGCCAGAATGACCGCCTTCACAGTGCCACCCCCAGCCGACTCTCAATGACCCTAATGCCCCTCTCATACAACTGTTGCACCCGTTTCTTACTCCTGGCTTCGGCAGTCAGCCTAACTTTCGGTTCGGTCCCGGAGGCTCTAACCAGCAGCCAGCCATC
>CAZAYK010000016.1:0-14466 GCA_964489415.1 uncultured Dehalococcoidaceae bacterium
TCCTCGACCAGGGGATGCCGCTGCCGGGCACAAACCGGCAGCATGACGTACTTGGGCATATTATAGGGGAAGGCGGGCTTTCCTTTCGGTTTAGTCCGTCTCTGTTTTGTCTCTACCACTGACTTGGAATGGGAGATCCGGGTTGAGGAACGCACCAGCACCGGGGTATCAAATCTCTCGCTGATGTCAAAGGCAACTGCCATCAGGTCATAGGCTTCCTGGCTATCACTGGGCTCCAGAACGGGCACCTTGGCCAGCTTGGCGTAGTGGCGGGTATCCTGCTCGTTCTGGGAGCTGTGCATCCCGGGGTCGTCAGCGCAGACCACGACCAGCCCGGCATTGACCCCGGTGGTCGAGACGCCCAGAAACGGGTCACTGGCTACGTTCAACCCCACATGCTTCATGGATACCATCGCCCTGACCCCGGCATAGGATGCCCCCATGGCCACTTCCAGGGCTACCTTCTCATTGGTGGACCACTCGGCGTGGATATCATCAAAGCCAGCCAGGTTTTCCAGTATCTCGGTGCTGGGGGTTCCCGGGTAGGCAGCAGCCACCCTGACCCCAGCATGATAGGCGCCGAGGGCTATGGCTTCATTGCCGGAGAGGAGTCTTTTCATTGTGCCGTTGTTAGCCGATGGAATCACCGGGTTTAGATTCGCCCAATTTTACCATACCTGTTGGCAGGGCAACAACCGCGGTGGCATTTTCCACCCTGTGCCCAATATTAACCAAGTGTTTATGCCCCTGGGTTAATCTTTACAGCCTTGTTACCGCCGGGAAGTGGCCGCCACTAGGGACTAAAAGGGCAAGCGGTTTAGCTTGACACCGTGGGCCTGCTTTAATTACAGTTATTGAGGGCTCATAAATAGACAAAGGAAGGTGACGCCAGTGGCCGAAGGTAAGTGGGATAAGCACCGATTATATCAACTAGTTCAGGAGAAGCTGGGCGACTATCGGTTGGTGGTGGTCTCCAACCGTGAGCCGTATATTCACAATCTGGTTGATGGTGAGATAGTGTGGCACCGTCCGGTGAGCGGTCTCACCGAGGCCCTGGACCCGGTGATGCGTGCCTCGGGGGGAACCTGGATTGCCCAGGGCACCGGGAATGCTGACCGAAGGGTGGTGGATGACCATGACCGGGTAGCCGTGCCGCCGGATGCCCCCCAGTACACCCTGCGCCGGGTGTGGCTGACTAAGGAAGAGGTTGATGGTTTTTATCTTGGTTTCTCCAATGAGGCACTATGGCCGCTGTGCCATGTTACCTTTACCCCGCCCATTTTCCGGGAGTCTGACTGGGAGGCATATCAGCGGGTAAACCGCATTTTTGCTGATGCGGTGCAGCAGGAGATTTCCGGTCAAAAGGCGATGGTGCTGGTTCAGGATTATCACTTTGCCCTGCTGTCTCAGCTGATTAAGGAGCGGAATCCCGGGCTCACCGTGGGGCAGTTCTGGCATATCCCCTGGCCCATGCGTGAGGTCTTCCGTACCTGCCCGTGGCAGGAGGAGATACTGGAGGGCATGCTGGGCAATGACCTGCTGGGTTTTCACGTCCGCTCGTTCTGTGACAATTTCCTTGACACGGTGCGGCATGGCCTGGGCGCCACCATAGATGCTGAACGCTCCGCCGTAATTCATCAAGGTAAATCTACCGTGGTGGCGCCGTTCCCCATCAGTGTTGACTTTGACAGCATATCTCAGCAGGCAGAGACGGAGGAAGTGACCCAGGAGATGGAGAACCTCAGCGGTGAGTTTGACTTGGCGGGGAAATATGTTGGCGTGGGCATGGACCGGATGGACTATACCAAGGGCATCCCCCAGCGGCTACAGGCGCTGGACAGATTTCTGGAAAGATACCCCAGCTACCGGGGGAAGGTGGTCTTTATCCAGGCGGGTATGCCCAGCCGGACACAGATTGAAAGCTACCGGGAAATCGGGCAGCAGATTGATGACCTGATGAACAGCATCAATGATAAATATGCCACTGACTCATGGGCACCGGTAATCCCCCTGACCCGGCAGCTCAGCCCGCCGACATTAAATGCATTGCGCCGGCTGGCCACATTTTGTGTGGTTAGCTCCCTGCATGATGGCATGAATCTGGTCGCCAAGGAGTTTGTTGCCGCCCGGGTTGACGGGGATGGTGTCCTCATTCTGAGTAAATTTACCGGTGCTGCCGAGGAAATGCCGCAGGCGCTGCTCATCAATCCCTTTGCCCTGAGTGACTTTGCCGAGAAGATAAGGGAGGCCATTGAGATGCCGGAGGCGGAGCGGCGGCGGCGGATGCAAGCTATGCGGGAGACGGTGGCGGCCAATAATATATATCGCTGGGGCGCGGCTATGGTCTCCCGGCTGATGGCAATGGCGGGGGTGTAGTGCAGCCTTTCTTTTCGTCATGGGAATCCTTTGCCGCTGATGTCAGGGCAGCAGCTCACCTTCTCCTCCTCGCTGACTATGATGGCACTCTAACGCCGATAGTCAGCCGGCCGGAGGAGGCAGTTCTGTCACCTGCGGTTAGAGAGAAGCTGGCTGCCCTGGTGGTAAGCCCCTTTTTTAGCGTGGGTATTATCAGCGGTCGTGCCCTGGCTGAGATCAGGAGCCTGGTCGGTATCGAGGGGATTTACTACGCGGGAAACCACGGGTTGGAGATGGCGGGCCCTGGTATTCACTTCGTCAGTCCCGAGGCAAGGGCGGCTCAGGTGATAATCAAGGATCTGGCGGGGCAGTTATCGGCCCGGTTAAGCAGTATCGCTGGTGTCATCGTCGAGGATAAAGGCTTGACGTTGAGCCTGCATTATCGCCTGGTGAGGGAGGGGGAGGTGGATAGGGTGGCTGACATTTTCCGCCAGGTTACTGCCCCCTGGCTCAGTGAAGGTAGCATTAGAATCACCTCGGGGAAGAAGGTGTGGGAGGTGAGACCGCCGGTGGACTGGCACAAAGGGAAGGCGGTCAGGGTGATTATGGAACAGGTAAAGGCGCGGCTCAGTATGGAGCCGCTGCTCACCGTCTATCTGGGTGACGATGTTACCGATGAAGATGCCTTCCGGGTTGTTCGCCGTCCCCGGGGCTGGGGCATTCGGGTTGGTGGGGATAACCCTGCATCCGCTGCCGAGTACTTCCTGGGTTCTACGGCGGAAGTGGCCGGTTTCCTATCCCGTTTGCTGGAGTTAGCGGGGGAAAGACAGTAGAGCGGGGCAGGAAGACCAAGTCTTGCCCCCGGCTAGGCCTGGGGCTCAATGGCGATTTTCTCCTCTTGGCGCAGTGACTGGATAAACTCCCGGGTAGTCTGGGCGGTTTCCTCAGGCAGCGCACTAGTGATATAGATACCCGAGCCCATCTCAAACCCGGCAATGGTGGTTAGCCGGGGTATTATCCGGATATGCCAGTGGTAGTACGGGTCTTCTTCATCTAGGGTACCGGCGCTGTCAATCATCAGGTTGAAGGCGGGGTTATCCAGTTTTTCATATAAACAGAAGAGGACGTCTTTGAGCACCTTGGCTAGCTCGGTGAAGTTTGCCGGGGGGAGCAGACCAAAGGAGGAGAGGTGCGCCTTGGGGATTATCCATGTCTCAAAGGGTACGTGTGAGGCGTAAGGGTGGAAGACAACAAAGTCCTTGGTCTCGGCGACAACTCGTTCCGCCTTATCCTGCTCCCAGCAGATGAGGTCGCAGTACAGGCACCGGCCCATATCAGCATAGTAGTCAAGGGCAACGTCGAACTTGCGGTGATAGTAGGGAGCCATGATGGGGGTAGCCACCAGTTGGGAGTGGGAGTGGACTAGCGATGTCCCTGCCCGCCAGCCGTGGTTCTTGAAGATGTGAATAAACCTGATTTGCCGGTTTTTCTTGATGGTATTGTAGCGTTCCTGGTAGGCGATGAGCACCTTCTCAATATGCTGGTAGGGCATCAGGGCCATCGGGGTGTTGTGGGAGGGGCCTTCAATGATTACCTCATGTATGCCAAAGCCGCTCATCTTGCGGAAAAGGGGGCCATCCTCGCGCCGGCTGATGTCCCCGGCGGGGGTCAGTGCCGCAAACCGGTTGGGCACTACCCTCACCTCCCAGGCTGATTTTTCTGACGAAATGGGAATTCTAAACACCTCTTCCGGGGTCTGCTCTTCATTATGGGGGCAGAAGGGGCAGGACGGGTCCCAGCTGGGCAATTCTTCATCCTGCCTCTTGGCGGGGTGCTGGGTGGGGCGATTGGCTCGTTCCGGAGCCATTATTACCCATTCCTTGGTTGTTGGGTCCTGTCTCAGTTCTGACATGTTATCTAGCTCCCGGCTTGCTTTGGGGGGTTATTTCCTTCTTCGTGCCGGCCGGATGGTTTCGCCACTGGCAATTTCGGTGCTGGGGAAGTCATCCTTGGTGACGTTGCTGTAGATGATGCAGTTCCGCCCTATTTTGGTGCCGTGGCCGATTTGAGCCCGCTTACCGACAACAGTAATCCCGGTATTCAATATCTTGGGTTCCTTGCGGTTTTCCTGATAGTCATCGCCGAAGCCAATATGGCAATCAGATTCGACGACAACCTCCTTATCCAGAATGCAGTAATCAATGACACTATCGCGCCCTACTCTCGTGTCATTCATGATGATCGAGTCTCTGACCGTAGCCCCTTTGGCCACCCTGACTCCGGGGGAGATTACCGAATGCTCCACCCTACCTTCAATGACACAGCCACTGGAGATGAGGCAGTTGGTAACATCGGCACTGTTGGAAATCATGGTAGGGGGTCTCTCCTCTTCCTTGGTGCGGATGGGCCAGTCCGCATCGGATAGCAGCAGTGAGGACATGTCGAGCAGGTCCATATTGGTCTGCCAGTAGGTATGTATGGTGCCCACATCACGCCAGTAGCCATCAAAACGGTAGGCAAAAATCCTGTTCCTGCCTACCATCTTGGGGAAGATATTCCTCCCGAAGTCATGCTGGGAGGCGGTGCTTCCCGCATCTTCCTCAAGGGACTGGCGCAGCACATCAATCTTGAACAGATAAACGCCCATGGATACCAGGTTACTGCGTGGCTTCTTGACCTTTTCCTGAAAGGCAGTAACCTGGCCCTTCTCATCCACGGTGATGGTGCCAAACTTGGATAGCTCCTCTTCGGGAAGGGGGGTGACGGCTATCGTGACGTCAGCCTGGTTTTCCTGGTGAAAGTCGAGCATGAGGGAGTAGTCCATCTTGTAGACGTGGTCACCGCTGAGGATGAGGGCGAGCTCAACTTCCTTGCGGTCAATCCAGTCCAGGTTCTGATACACGGCATCCGCCGTCCCCTTGTACCAGTCACGCCCCTGCTCGCGGGCGAGATAGGGTTGCAGTAGCCTTATCTGTTTGTCCGGAGGGACCAGGCCCCAGGGGAGACCAATACCGATATGCTCGGCAAGGGAGAGGGGCTGATACTGGGTGAGGACGATGACATTATGCAGGCCAGAATTGACGCAATTACTTAAGGTAAAATCGATGATGCGGTAGTTGCCGGCAAAGGGGACCGCTGGTTTGGCCCGCTCCCGGGCCAGGATGCCCAGCCGCTCTCCCTGGCCTCCGGCTAAGATGATAGCTAGGACATTGTCCATAATGGTTCACTATACATCCAGTGCTGTTTCCCGATGGTCTAATTATCCCATACTGCGAGGCAATTACCATCACTAGCCGCTCTTGCTCGCCGGAGTAAGCCTACTCTTATTCTTTATTGTTCATCTTATCCCGAGTGACCCTATCCTGTCAACTTATACCGCGATAAACGTAGCTAAAAAGCTGATTGGGTGTGTCCTGGCTCGGAACTTGGCTACATTGGCGCAAAGTTGTAATATAAAGCCAGTGTATTACTTTGCCTATGCGACTAATCTAAACAGGAAAGAGATGCTGTCCCGGTGCCCTGACAGCAAGCCCCGGTTTGTGGCCACGCTGCCTAACTACAAGCTGGTTTTTGTCGGCTGGTCACGCCAGTGGCGGGGTGCTCTGGCCAGCATCAGGCTGTTTCGGGGCGGGCGGGTCCGCGGTGCCATCTATGAGGTTAGCGAGGAATGCTTGAGGCGGCTGGATAAATACGAGGCGGGCTACCATAGATTGAAGGTCACCGTGTTTGATGAAGATAATGAGCCCATTGAGGCAGTAACCTACATCAAGGCGGGCGAGTTGGAGGATGCTCCGCCCTCCAAGGAATACCTGGCGGTTATTCAGCAGGGCTACCGGGATTGGAGACTGTTTTAGGTTAAGGCTGATGACTAGCGGCTTACTCCACTGGTTGCCCAACAGGCATGGCTCTGCCCTAGCTTAAAAGGGCAGGTTTGAATTTATCTCCAGTGTGATGTATTATTAGACGATTGATCCGGGAATTTGGTGACAAAATTGGTCATTTGTCCTCTTGAAATGACCAGATGGACCCGGGGGAGGTAACTTCAGGGAGTAGCTGATGACATTACGTAATTATGACATTAAGGATGCGTCACTGGCGGAAATGGGCAGGCAGCGGATTGAGTGGGCTTGCCGGGAAATGCCGGTGATTAGGCAGATCCGGGAGAGGTTTGCTGCCGAGAAGCCGCTCCGGGGGGTGCGTATTTCCGGTTGCCTGCACATTACCACGGAAACCGCCAACCTGGCGCTGACCCTGCGGGCGGGGGGGGCCGAGGTTGTTCTCTGTGCCTCTAACCCGCTGAGCACTCAGGATGATGTCGCCGCCGCCCTAGTGGACTATGGCATTCCCACCAATGCCATCAAGGGGGAGGATGAGGGCGTTTATTACCGGCACATCAATAATGCCCTGGAGCATAAACCGCATATCACCGTGGATGACGGGGCTGACCTGGTTACCACCCTGCATACCCAGCGGAGCGACTTGATAACTAATGTTATCGGCGGAACGGAGGAAACCACCACCGGCGTTATTCGCCTGCGCAGCCTGGCTAAGTCAGGCCGGCTGAAATACCCCATCATTGCCGTTAATGATGCCCAGACCAAATACCTTTTTGACAATCGCTATGGCACCGGGCAGAGCACCATTGATGGCATCACCCGCGCCACCAATATTCTCTGGGCGGGCAAAAGGGTGGTGCTCTGTGGTTATGGCTGGTGTGGGCGTGGCGTGGCGATGCGAGCCAAGGGGCTAGGGGCACAGGTGATTGTCGTCGAGGTGAATCCGGTGCGTGCCCTGGAAGCGGCTATGGACGGCTTTGCCGTGATGCCGCTGCTGGAGGCGGCCAGGGTGGGTGATATCTTCATTACGGTTAGTGGCAATAAACACGTTATTGACCAGGCCCATTTTGAGGTCATGAAGGATGGGGCGATACTGGCTAATAGCGGGCACTTCAACGTGGAGATAAATATATCGGCCCTGGAGGGTATGGCGCATCGTAAGCGGAGGATACGCCCCTTTGTTGATGAGTACCAGTTGCCTGATGGGCGCAGTCTTTATCTGCTGGGCGAGGGCAGGCTCATTAATCTGGCGGCGGCAGAGGGGCATCCGGCGAGCGTGATGGATATGAGCTTTGCCAACCAGTCCCTTTGTGTGGAGTATCTTGCCAAAAGTCAGGGGAAGCTGCCCCCTCAGGTATACCCTGTGCCTGAAGAGATTGACCGGCAGGTCGCCCGGTTGAAACTGCAGACGATGGGTCTGGCTATTGACCGCCTCACCCCGGAGCAGGAGAAGTATCTGGCTAGCTGGGAGGAGGGGACATAGCGGTCAGTGGGGAGCTAGAGCAGCCTCATCATAATGGAGGATAGGCAGTATGACCAGTAGTTTTAGTAGTTCTACCAATTACTTGCTCACCTCAGAATCGGTTACTGAGGGGCACCCTGATAAGATATGTGACCAGATATCGGATGCTATTCTGGATGCCATTATGGAGAAAGACCCCTACGGCAGGGTTGCCTGTGAGACGGCAGCAACTATCGGCTTGATCATCGTGATGGGTGAGATTACCACGGAATGCTATGTCGAGATACCGGAGATAGTCCGGAGGGTAATTCGGGATATCGGTTATACCCGGCCGGAGTATGGCTTTGACCACCGCTCCTGCGGAATCATGGTCTCCGTCAATGAGCAGTCTCCTGACATTGCTGGTGGGGTCGTCAAGTCATATGAGGTAAAGAGGGGTTCTAAGGATGAGCTGGATATGATTGGTGCCGGTGACCAGGGAATGATGGTGGGTTTTGCCTGCAATGAGACGCCGGAGTTAATGCCCCTGCCCCTCTCCCTGGCGCATAAGCTGTGCCGTCGCCTGGCTCAGGTCAGGAAGGAGAAGATATTACCCTACCTCCGCCCTGATGGCAAGTCGCAGGTTACCGTGGAGTACGGTAATGGTGTCCCCAAGCGCATTGACAGCGTTGTTATTGCCGCCCAGCATGATGATAATGTGGCTCATGATAAAATTGAGCAGGACATAATCGAACGGGTAGTCAAAGCCGTGGTTCCCGCTTCACTAATAGACGATAGGACCAGATACTATGTCAATAGCACCGGACGCTTTGTTGTTGGCGGGCCGGTATCGGATACCGGTTTTACCGGTCGTAAGATTCTGGTGGACACCTATGGCGGTATCGCCCGCCATGGTGGCGGGGCCTTCTCGGGGAAAGACCCGACCAAGGTTGACCGTTCGGGGGCATATATGGCTCGTTATGTGGCCAAGAATATTGTCGCCGCCGGGCTGGCTGACCGGCTGGAATTGCAGATTTCATATGTCATCGGTGTGGCTCATCCCCTCTCGGTTTCTATTGAAACCTTCGGTACCGCCCGGGTGGAAAACCAGGTGATTAAAGACCTGATAACCAAGCACTTTGACTTAAGACCGGCGGCAATTATCCAGAACTTTGACCTGCGCCGCCCTATCTACTGCCCCCTCGCCGCCTACGGGCATTTTGGCCGGGATGACCTTGACCTCCCCTGGGAAAAGACAGACAAGGCGGATGTCTTGCGAAAAGAGGCTGGTTTATAATTTAGTAGTGAGGAGTATTCGCGGGGCGAAGCCCCTCTTCGGTAAATCTTCCCCCTCCGGTTGGGGGAACCAGGGGGTGAGGCGACATGGGTAATCCCATAAAATTCGGCACTGATGGCTGGCGGGGGATTATTGCCGATGATTTCACCTTCGCCAATGTGCGGGCCTGTGCTCAGGGGGTGGCTGATTACCTGAAGCAGGCGGGCCTGGCCCAGCGCGGTGTGATTATTGGCTATGATACCCGCTTTGCCTCAGAGGGCTTTGCTGCTGCCGCCGCCGAGGTGGTCGCCGGTAATGGGATAAAGGTCTATCTCTGCCCCCGGCCAACCCCAACCCCGGTGGTGAGCTATGGCGTTGTCGCCAAGCAGACGGGCGGGGCGATTATCATCACTGCCAGCCACAATCCGGCAGCCTGGAACGGCTTCAAGTATAAGAATGAATATGGCTCCAGTGCCCCCGATGAGGTAACCGCCCAGGTTGAAGGGCTAATTGCCCGGTCAGTCAAGGCAGGGGGGGTGAAGGTGCCGCCGCTGGATGCGGCATTAGCCCGGGGGCAGGTGGAGTATCTTGACCTGGAACCGGTCTACTTTGAGCAGGTAGCCAGACTCGTTGACCTGGAGGGGCTACGCCAGGCCAATCTTAAGGTGGTGTATGACGCCATGTATGGTGCTGGTGCCGGCTATCTGAACAAGCTACTGGCCGGAGGGACTACCCGACTGATAGAAATAAATGGCGAACGGAATCCGCTTTTCCCGGGTATCCGCCCGGAGCCAATTGCGGCTAACCTGACCCAGCTTGCCCAGACAGTGAGGGCGGAGGGGGCGGTGGTGGGTCTGGCTACCGATGGCGATGCCGACCGCATGGGTATCATTGATGAAACGGGGGCATTTCTGACCCAGCTTCAGGTCTTTGCCCTGCTGTGCCTCTACCTGCTGGAGGTACGCGGTGAGCGGGGCGCTATTGTAAAGACGATAACGACGACCAGCATGACGTATCGTTTGGGAGAAATGTTTGCTGTGCCGGTATTTGAGACGCCGGTGGGCTTTAAGTACGTTGCCCCCAAAATGCTGGCCGAAGATGCCCTTATCGGTGGGGAGGAGAGCGGGGGCTATGGTTTCCGGGGTCATGTGCTGGAGCGGGATGGCATTGTGGCCAATCTCTACTTCCTTGACCTGATGGTGAAGACGGGTAAAACCCCGGCGGAGTTAATCAACTACCTCTATAGCAAGGTCGGCCCTCATTACTATCAGCGGGTTGATGTCAGCTTTCCCGCCGGGGAGCGTCAGGCAATTATTGACCGCATCCAGCGCAGTCAGCCCCAGGGTATTGATGGCGTTAAAGTGGCTAGGTTGGATACCACTGATGGCTTCCGCTTTATCCTGGCTGATAATAGCTGGTTACTCATCAGGTTCTCCGGCACCGAGCCGATAATTCGTATCTATGCCGAGACTGATTCCCCAGCCCGGGCGGAGAGGCTGCTTGGGGTGGGCAGGGAATTAGCCGGGCTCTAGGTTGAGGTTGCCGCCGATAGCTATGATTAGTTTGGATGACCCTCAGGTTTTTCAGCAGTATGACCCGGAGGGTATGCTTGCCCGCCTCCATGAGATGCCTGGGCAGTGTCAACAGGCGTGGCAAATGGCGATGGATTTTCCCTTGCCCCCTGATTTCGCCGGGGTGGATAAGGTGGTGGTCTTGGGTATGGGTGGGTCAGCCGTTGGCGGTGACCTGGCAAGGAGTCTGGTGGCGGCGGAAGCCAGGTTGCCCATCATTATCCACCGTGATTATGGCCTGCCCGCCTTGGTTGATGATAGAACCCTGGTCATTGCCTCCAGCTACTCGGGCAACACTGAGGAGACCCTTTCCGCTTTTGAGCAGGCATTGGCTACCGGTGCCAAGAAGCTGGCCATTACCACCGGCGGCAGGTTGAGGGAGATGGCCGAGCAGAGAAACATTCCTGTTTGTGTCGTTGACTATCAGGCGCAACCGCGGGCTGCCCTGGGCTTTAGTTTTTTCCCCATCCTGGGTTTTTTGCAGCGGCTCGGTATTATCCGGGATAAGTCGGCGCAGGTGGGGGAGGTGGTGCCGGTCTTACAGGAACTGTCAGCGAAGATAGATGAGAAGATGCCCCTCTCCCGCAATCCGGCCAAGCAGCTTGCCGAGAGGTTATATGGCAATCTGGTGGTAATCTATGGCGCCGGTATACTTGCCGAGGTGGCGCACCGCTGGAAGACCCAGATTAACGAGAACAGCAAGGCCTGGGCTTTCTATGAGGTCTTCCCCGAGCTCAACCACAACGCTACCGTGGGCTATCAGCTCCCCAGGGAGCTGGCTGGCAGGATACGGGTGGTGCTGCTGCACTCGCCTTCTTTCCACCAGCGCATCCAGCTACGTTACCGGGTGACCGGCGAGCTTCTTGACCGCGCCGGGGTGAAGTATGAGTTCGTTAACAGTGAGGGCAAAAGCCCGTTAAGCCAGATGATGAGCCTGGTGCTCTTTGGCGATTATGTTAGCTACTACCTGGCGCTTTTATACCGTGTTGACCCCACGCCGGTAGATGCGATTAATTACCTCAAGGAGCGGCTGGCGAAGGGGTAGGAAACAGCTCTCTTTATCTCTTGGTGTACTGAGGTGCCTTGCGGGCTCGCTTGAGGCCCGGTTTCTTTCTCTCTTTAACCCGGGGGTCGCGGGTTAGCAGCCCATGCTGGCGCAGGGTGGTCTTAAGGTCGTCACTAATCTTGGCCAGGGCGCGGGAGATGCCGTGAGAAATAGCCCCGCACTGGCCCGAGGTACCGCCCCCTTCCACCTTGGCGATGACATTATATTTATCTACGCTCTCGGTAACGAGGAGGGGCTGCAGTATTGTTCGCTGGTGGTGTAGAGAGGGGAAGCGCTCCTCATAGGGCGTACCGTTGACAATAATGGCACCATTACCCGGCATCACCCTCACCCGGGCTACGGCTGTTTTGCGTCGTCCTGTCCCGTAGAAGTAGCTTGGCTTTTCCATAATCACCGCATTTCCTTACTTTTTCTCCTCGGTCAAAGCCGCCTTTACCTGGGCTTGGTGGGGGTGGGTATCCCCGGCAAAGATTCTAAGTCTCTTCCTCATTTTAGCACCCAGGCGGGTATGGGGCAACATCCCCCTGACGGCATGCTCAATGACCCTGGTGGGGTTGGTTTGCATCAGTTTCTCCAGCGAGATGCTTTTCAGCCCTCCGGGATACCCCGAATGCCGGTAGTATATCTTTTGCTTGGCTTTATTGCCGGTAACCCGGACCTTATCCGCATTAATCACGATGACATAGTCGCCGGTGTCCTGATTGGGGCTGTATATCGGCTTGTGTTTGCCCATAAGCAAACTGGCTATCCTGGTGGCCAGTCGGCCCAGGGTCTGGCCTGAGGCATCAATCAGGTGCCACTGGCGGTTAATATCGGCAGGTTTGGTGCTGTAGGTTTTCATGATATATCTCCCCATGTCTCTCCCGTAAACGGGCTCGGATAATTTATTCGCATCAGGCATAGCCCGCAGGCGGGAGCGGTTGGCCCCGCCCGGCCGGGGGTTCTTGCCTGAATCATATCGTGAAACTGGGCAACTGTCATCTTCCCCTGGCCCACCCGGATGAGTGCTCCCACCGTATTGCGCACCTGGTGGGGTAGGAAGGAATCAGCCACCATATCCAGAATAACTAGGTCCCCCTCTTTGGTGATTTCAGCTTTATGTATCGTTCTCAACGTACTCTTTATCCCGGTCTCATCACCGGTGACAAACGAGGCCAGGTCATGCTGGCCAATCAGTGCCTGGCATGCCTGGTTCATTGCCCCAGTGTCCAGTTGCCCGCTAACAAGGTGCACGAAGCCCCGCCGCAGTGGGGAGCGGGTCCGGCTATTTAAGATGTAATACCTGTATTCCCGGCTAACCGCGCTCCGCCTCACATTAAAGGAATCAGCGACTCGGGCTGCCCCTTTAATGGCAATATCCTCAGGCAAATAATGGTTTAACCCATTAACAAAGGCCTCTAGCGGCAGTGCTGACCTTGTCCGAAAGCTGATTACCTGGCCCTTGGCATGGACCCCGGCATCGGTGCGGCTGGCCGCCATCACCCTGATTCGGTCACCGGTCAGCTTGCCTAGTGCCTCTTCAATCTCCCCCTGGATGGTTGGCCCATTGGCCTGTAACTGGAAGCCGCAGTAGCGGGTACCGTCATACTCCGTAACTAGTACAATCTTGCTGCCCGTTGCCAAGCCTACAACCTTCACTACCTCTGGGCGGGTAGCTCTACTATTCTACCAGCATTAACTGAACCATGGGTGCCCCGTCACCCAACCTGGGCCCGAGCTTGACGATACGGGTATAGCCACCGGGACGCTCCGCATAGCGGGGGGCGAGTTCACTAAATACCTTCTCGGCCACCTTCTTATCCACAATAAAGGCAAGCGCCTGGCGGTAGGCATGGAGCCCGCCTGTCTTGCCCAGGGTAATCATCTTTTCCGCCAGGCTGCGGACTGCCTTCGCCTTAGCCTCGGTGGTGGTAATCCTTTCGTACTTAAGCAGGTCGGTCACCAGGTTGCGATACAACGCCCGGCGGTGCCCCATTGACCTATTTAGCTTTCTACCGGCTACTCGATGTCTCATGCTTGTCTTGCTCCCGATTAGGGTTCATCTTGGGCAGCTTCCTCAGTTTCGGCTTCGGCCGGGCGGGCCTCGGCTTCCTTTTTCTCCTTGTCGGCTTGAGGGGTTAGTGACAGCCCCAAGGCCTGGAGACGTTCCTCTATCTCATGGAAGGATTTCTGGCCGAAATTGCGCAGTTTGAGCAACTCCTTGGGCCCCTTGGCAATGAGTTCCCCCACGGTGGTGATATTGCTGCGCCTCAGGCAGTTCATGGTGCGCACGGAGAGGTCGAGTTGCTCTACCGGCATATTGTATTTCTCATCGGGGATGGACATTCGGATAAGCCGCTCCTCCTCCTTCATCTGGGAGAGCTTGGTGTATTCCCGGAACGGGGTGAGTTGCTCGATGAGGATGGCGGCGCCGCGGCTCATCGCATCCACCGGGGAAATGGTGCCGTCGGTCCACACCTCCAGAAACAGCCGTTCCCGGCTGGTCTCCCGGCCAATATGAGTGGGCTCAATGGTAAAATTGACCTTCGTTATTGGGCTGAAGATGGCGTCCACCGGTATCGTCCCTACCGGCATGTCATCGGTGGACTCCGCCGGCCGATAGCCCACGCCCAATTCCACATCAAACTCAACATACAGCTTGGCATCAGCCGAATTCAGGGTAACCAGGCCGAGTTCAGGGTTGGCAATTTCAAAATCAGCCGAGGGTTTAATATCGGCGGCGCAGACGCGCCCTTCCCCCTGGACATCCAGAATCAGGGTTCCCGGCCGCCCGGTGATGGATTTGAGTCTCAGTGCCTTGACGTTAAGCAGAAACTCGGTGACGTCTTCCTTGGCATTGGGGATGACCGAGAATTCATGTTGAATCCCCTCAATTCTGACCCGGGTCACCGCCGCCCCGGGAAGGTAGCTCAGCAGAACCC